>DATDLA010000070.1:0-5471 GCA_036519535.1 Methyloceanibacter sp. | reverse complement strand
AGCCCCTTGGCGCTTTGGCAATTGGTGTAGAAGACGAAGCCGCGCTTGTCTGAGCCCTTGAGCAGGATCATGCGCAGATTGGGCAGGCCTTGCGCGTCGACCGTGGCGAGCGCCATGGCGTTCGGGTCCTCGGGCTCGGTCTTCTCCGCCTCCGCCATCCAGGAGGCGAACAGCGCGAAGGGATCCGTTGCTGCGGTGAAGTCGGGGCGCTGGTCGCGGAATTCGGTCATAGCTCTCTCTTAGCATTCGCTTCTTGTCGCTGCCGCCATCCCGCGGCGGAACGGACGTTTACGATTTCCTCACTCTGATACTGCACCCTAATCTCCGTTGATAGTTGGTGCCGAGGCACCAGTTTGGGGGGACGATTGGTTATGCGTACGGTCCATCGCAACGCTCCTATCATCATTGGGGCGGGGGCACTTGCACTTCTCTTGATCGCCCCCGCCTCTCTTTCTCTGTTCGCCGAGGAACCGGCCTATACCGGTTCGGTAGTCATCGACACCGAAAGCGCCGAGGGCGCCAAGCAGCGGGCTGCCTTCGCCGAGCTCCGCGCCAAGCTCGACGGCACCGATCGGGCCGTTGCGCTCAACGCTCTGCAGGTGGCGCTGACCGAGCTTGGCGACGGCGGCACCCTCATTTGGAAGAGGCCGTCGCGTGAGCTGACCGGCGTGATCAAGCCGGTCTCGGCGTTCCGCGACGACGAGGGCAGGGTGTGCCGCCACCTCACTTATTCGCTGTCGCTCGGCACCTTTGTGCGCGAGGTCGAGGGCATCGCCTGCCGCGAGCCCGGCGGCTCCTGGTCGCTCGCCGGCTAACACCACTATCGCTCTCGGTATCGCCTGGGCGGCGGCCGCGAGCTCCATACCTCCCCTTGCGGGGAGGTCCGGCGGCGCCAGAGGCGACGCCGGGGTGGGGGCCGTCGGAACCAATTCTCTCTGTGGCCGTCACCCCACCCGGCCGACAGCTTGCTGTCGGGATGGACCAGGGCGGAAAAGCCTTCCGGCCCAGGGGCCTCTCGCATATAAAGCGCCGTCATTTTCCAAGCCGGAGGGTCAATGGCCGAAGCTGCCAAATTGATGGCGGGCAAGCGCGGCGTGGTGTTCGGCGTCGCCAATAACCGCTCGATCGCCTGGGGCATCACCAAGGCTTGCCGCGACCATGGCGCGGATATTGCGCTCACTTATCAGGGCGACGCCATCAGGAAGCGGGTCGAGCCGCTCGCGGCCGAGATCGGCTCCAAGCTCGTGCTCCCTTGCGACGTCACCGACGAGCGAAGCGTCGAGGCGGTGTTCAAGGCGCTCAGCGATGCCTGGGGGACCATCGATTTTCTCGTCCATGCCGTCGCCTTCTCCGACAAGGAAGAGCTCGACGGCCGCTACGTCGACACGAGCAAGGACAATTTCGTCCAGACCCTGCTCGTCTCCTGCTACTCGTTCACCGCGCTCGCCAAGCGCGCCGAGAAGCTGATGCCGAATGGCGGTTCGCTGCTCACGCTTAGCTATTACGGCGCCGAGAAGGTGATGCCTCATTACAATGTGATGGGCGTGGCCAAGGCGGCGCTCGAAGCGAGCGTGCGCTATCTCGCGGCCGATCTCGGCAAGGAGAATATCCGCGTCAACGCCATCTCCGCCGGGCCGATCAAGACGCTTGCGGCGTCAGGCATCGCCGACTTCCGCTATATCCTCAAGTGGAACGAGTACAATTCGCCACTGCGGCGCACCGTGTCGATCGAAGATGTCGGCGGCGGCGCGCTCTATCTCCTGTCTGAATTGGGCCGCGGGGTCACCGGCGAGATCCTGCATATCGACGCCGGCTACCACGTGGTCGGCATGAAGAACGAGGACGCTCCCGACATCTCCGTGGCGAAGGAGTAGAGTCGTCCGCCGCGCTCACCAGACGATAAAGTCTTTGCTCTGGTAACCTCTCGCTCGCTCCGCCGCTTCGAAACCGTTCGAGCTGCCGCCGCTATCCGTGTTTCCCTCGGCGGTGTCGAACGACTCCTTGGCTGGGGCGATCACGATGCCGACATGCACCCAGTCGCCGGGACCCTTGCGCACCAGAAAGAAGGTGCCCGGCAGGAGATCCTTCTTCGCGAAAGCTCCCGACTTCACCTTCGATTCTGGCACGAACTTGCCGGCCGTCTTGGCTTCCATCGCCAACACATCGCAGGACGATGAGGAGTCGATCGGAAGCTGGGTGCCGAGTGTGTGAGCCGCCTGCTCCAGCGCAAAGCAGACAAAGCCCGCGCACCATCTTGCGTCTTTTCCGTCCCAATCGAGATAGCTCCTGACCCAGGGGCCTCGATTGTCGCCGCCTGCCTCCCTTGGGTGGTTCTTGATGTGTTGCTTGGCGTAGGCCGCGGCGAGGGCGGAAAGGCTCTTTCCCCCCGCTGCGATGGGGTTGAGGGCCTTCACGATGGGCGCGACGAGCTCCTCATGCGTCTTCATGTCGACGACGCCGGTCGCAGGCAGTCCGCGCGCGGTCTGAAAGTCTCGCACCCGCTTCTCGGTCGCCGGGCCAAAATCGCCGTCGATCGAGACGGCGAAGCCGTTCAAGGTGAGGAATTCCTGGACCCGCTGCGCTCGCATCTTCTTGGCCCCGCGCTCGATCGGTCCGTCGAAATCGATTTCCTCCTTCACTCGCTTCGGAACATAGGCGCCATCGCGTAAGGTCGTTGGCAACATTTGCACCTCCCCGGGATACGCATCCTGCGCGACGGATGCACAACCAGCGCGGGCGCATGTTACCATAAGTTGAATACTTCTGAGGCACACGTGGGCGGCGCCAGGCGTCTTTGCTGCCGTTTGACCCTTTCCGTAGCCTTAACTAGAAGCTGGCTACGTTCAACCCATGTCGCACAACAGCTTTGGCCATCTATTCCGCATCACCACCTGGGGCGAGAGCCACGGGCCGGCGATCGGCTGCGTGGTCGATGGCTGCCCTCCCGGCATTCAGCTCGAGGTGGCAGACATCCAGACTTATCTCGACAAGCGGCGCCCAGGCCAGTCGCGCTACACCACCCAGCGGAAGGAGCCTGACCAAGTGCGCATCCTCTCAGGCGTGTTCACCGACGAGGCGAGCGGCGAGCAGGTGACCACCGGCACGCCGATCGCGCTCGAGATCGAGAATATGGACGCGCGCTCGAAGGATTACGGGGACATCAAGGACAAGTTCCGTCCCGGTCACGCCGATTACACCTATCTCGCCAAATATGGCTTGCGCGATTGGCGAGGCTCAGGCAGGGCGAGCGCGCGGGAGACTGCGAGCCGCGTGGCGGCAGGCGCCATCGCCCGTAAAGTGGTACCAGGCATGCGCGTGCGCGGTGCCTTGGTGCAGGTCGGGCCGCACGCCATCGACCGCCGCACCTGGGATTGGTCCGAAGTCGAGCGCAACCCGTTCTTCTCTCCCGACGCCAAGGCGGTAAAGAAATGGGGGGACTTCCTCGACCAAGTGCGCAAGGCCGGCTCGTCCTGCGGCGCCATCATCGAAATCGTGGCCGAAGGCGTGCCTGCCGGGCTCGGCGCGCCGATCTACGGCAAGCTCGACCAGGATATCGCGAGCGGGCTGATGAGCATCAATGCGGTCAAGGGCGTCGAGATCGGCGCGGGCTTCGCCGCAGCTGCCCTCTCCGGCGAGGAGAATGCCGACGAGATGCGCATCGGCCGCGACGGCGCGCCTGAGTTCCTCAGTAACAATGCCGGCGGCATTCTCGGCGGCATCTCCACGGGGCAACCCATCGTTGCGCGCTTCGCGGTGAAGCCGACCTCGTCGATCCTGACTCCGCGCCGCACCATCGACGCCGCAGGCAACGAGACCGAGGTCTCGACCAAGGGCCGCCACGATCCTTGCGTCGGCATCCGCGCCGTGCCGATCGGCGAGGCCATGATGGCGATCGTGCTTGCCGATCATTATCTCCGCCACCGCGGCCAGACCGGCAAGGGGTAGTCGTCATTCCGGCGCAAGCCGGAATCCAGCGCGCGGAACGCGCAAGAGCAAAAAAACTGGATACCGGCTTTCGCCGGTATGACGCCGAGGAATAAACACGCTCCCGAGCACGATGGAATGACCGCCTGCCAGAACATCGTCATCCTAACCGGCGCGGGGCTGTCAGCCGAAAGCGGCCTTGGCACGTTCCGGGGGCAGGGCGGGCTCTGGTCGAATTTCAGGATCGAGGACGTGGCCACGCCCGAAGCTTTCGCGCGCGATCCCGTCCGCGTGCACGAGTTCTACAATCTCCGTCGCTCCTGGCACAAAAAGGCGCGGCCCAACGCCGCCCATCTCGCCCTTGCCAGGCTCGAGCGCGAGCATGGCACTGTGCTGACCGTCACCCAGAACATCGACGCGCTGCACGAAGCGGCCGGCACGCGGACCCTCATTCACATGCATGGCGAGCTTGAACGGGCGCTGTGCGCCGCATGCGGGGTAAGCGCGCCGTAGACGGAGGACCTCACCATCGCGACGCTCTGCGCGAGGTGCGGCGAAGCCGCCATGCGCCCCGACGTGGTGTGGTTCGGCGAGATGCCGCGCGAGATGGAGCGCATCTATGAGGCGCTCGGCGCCTGCGACCTGTTCATCTCCATCGGCACGAGCGGCACCGTCTATCCCGCGGCAGGCTTCGTGATGGAAGCCCGCGCGGCAGGTGCCCATACCGTCGAGCTCAATCTCGAGCCCTCCGACGGCGCCGATCTGTTCCTTGAGCGGATCGAAGGCCCTGCCACCGAGATTGTGCCTGCTTACGTCGACAAGCTACTGGCTTAGTCGGTCTTCGTCATACCGGCGCAAGCCGGTATCCAGCGCGCCAAGCGCAAGAAAAAGACTGGACCCCGGCTTTCGCCGGGCGACGCAAGTCCCGTAGCGGTGGGCAACGGCACGTTGCCCACCGAAAGAAGGTGGGCACGCTTCGCTTTGCCCACCCTACCGCTCGAGCAGACCCACAAGCTCGATATGCGGCGAGAACAGGAACTGATCCACGGGGACCACGCGCGTGATGCGGTAGCCGCCGTCGGCGAGGATGCGCAAATCGCGGGCGCAAGTTCCCGGATTGCACGAGACCATGACGATCTTCGGCACCTTCGAAGCGGCGAGCACCTCGGCCTGCGCCTTGGCGCCGCCCGCGGCGGATTGAGGACGAGAGCGTCGTAGCGGGCAAGCTCGCTTGGCGAGAGCGCGGCGCGGAAAAGATCCCGGGCAAAGGTCCGTACCGGCTTCAGCTTCGGCGTGGCCCGCGCCGCTTGGCCAAGCGCCGCGATTGCCGCCTCATCCTGCTCATAGGCGTCCACTTCGGCGCTTGCAGCGAGCGCGAAGGTGAAGGTGCCGATGCCGGCGAACAGGTCCGCCACGCGCTTGGCGCGGCCCACGCCTTGCCTGACCAGAGCGACCAGCGCCGCCTCGGCCTCGCGCGAGGCTTGCAGGAAGGCTCCTAGCGGCAGCCTTACCCGCCCGCCCGACAATGAGACGGTGGGCTCGGCAAG
>DATDLA010000069.1:0-5005 GCA_036519535.1 Methyloceanibacter sp. | reverse complement strand
CGTTGGGCTGAAGCTGCGGGGCGGGCATGCCATGAGAGTCGGCGATGGCGCGATGGAGATTGGCAAGCCCCGGCCCGGACAGCACGCGCTCCGCGGAAAGATGGTCGTGGCTGCCGCGAAGCCGCTCGATAAGCTCGAACTCGTGCCGCGTATGCGCGGCGAGCGAAATGTGACCGCCCTCGCTCGGCACCGCGATCCAGTCAGCGCCGGACCAGACGAGGCCCGCGACGCCGATCCCGGTGCCTGGGCCGAGCACCACTTTGGTGGCTTGCGGTGCGGCCGCGCCGCTGCCGATCTGATGCAGCTCCTCCGCGTGCAAATGCGGTAGCGATAGGCTGAGCGCCTCAAAGTCGTTAGGGAGAAGGATGTCGTCGAGGCTCGCGGCGCGGGCCAGGCTCTCAACGCTGAAGGACCAAACGGAATTGGTGAGCTTGATCTCACTGCCAGCGAGCGGCGCCGCCACGGCGACGGCGCCTCGGCATGGGCGCTCTTTCAACCCAGCAAGATAGATTTGGGCGGCGCTTTCGATGCTCGTGTGCTCGGCACAGAGAAATTGCCTGATCTCCGAGAGCTTCAGGGTTTCGAGATCGGCCAAGGCGAAGCGGGCATTGGTGCCGCCAATATCGGCAACGAGGGCGCAGGCGCCCGGGTTCGCGGGTTTTCCCATAATCGGCGGTTGGTAACGCAATTTGTGATCGGTAGCGAGGGTTGCGGGGGGCGCCCCGGCCAACTAGGCTCGACCCATGCTGAGGGCACTCCGCACCGGGCTTGGCTTCCGCGTGGCGATGGCTATCGCCGCCTTCGCCGCGCTTTGCCTCGTGGCGCCGCCTGCGGTCATGGCCTTCGGCCATGGCGAGAACACGATGCATTGCCTTGCCCATGGAGATGCCGTCGATCACGGCATGCATGGGGCGCTTGACGGCGTTGCACAAAAGCATGGCGGCGATCACGGGACGCTGCCTGGGACCCATACTCCCGGCTGCTGCGGGCTCTATTGCCTGAGTGCGCTTCCCCTCACCTCCGGCCCCCTCGTCGAAGGCCCGTTGCTTGCCCAGGCGCTGTCGATGCCGGCGGAGATTGTTTTCTATAGTCGCGTATCGGCTCGCCTCGACCGGCCTCCGATTCCTTCCCTGTCAGTCTAGACCGTCTTCGGCGGGACTCGAAGTCCCGACCGGGGGACTTCATCAACGACAGACGAGGGATGATCCATGCTCTCTCACCTTTGGGGCGTGCGCCTCGCGGTCCTCATCGCCGCGGCCGCATCGCTCGGCGCGTGCCGGGCCTTCTCGCCGGACGGCGGGATGGAGATGGTGGCTGCGGTCGCAGGCACCGGCCTGAACAAGGACGTCGTGCAAATCCGCTCGGCGGAAGATGCGGCGGCAGCGCGTGCGCGCGTGACGAAACTGCTGCACCGGCCGCTCGGCGCCGACGCCGCGGTGCAGATCGCGCTTCTCAACAATCTCGGCCTGCAGGCGGCCTATAACCGGCTCGGCATCGCCGAGGCTGTTGCCGTCAAGGCGAGCAGGCCACCATCCTTGAGCTTTGTCTTCTCCGATGTCTCGACTCCGGTCGAGCTCGACATCGAGCGGCAAATCATCGGCAGCCTGCTTACCCTCGTGACCATGCCGGCGCGCACCAGGATCGCCTCCGATCAATTCACAGCCGCCGAGCTTCGCGCCGCGGAAGAGACATTGCGCGTGGCCGCCGAGACGCGGCGCGCTTATCTGCGCGCAGTCGCGGCACGCGAGATCGTGGCGGCGCTCGGTGAGGCTAAGGCCAACGCCGAAGCCTCGGCGGAGTTGGCCGGCCAGCTGAAGCAGACAGGTGCCGTGAACAAGCTCGACCAGGCACGCCGAGAGGTGTTCGCCACCGAGACTGACGCCGAGCTGGTTGGCGCCCGGCAGCAGGCGGTCGCCGCGCGCGAAAAGCTCACGCGCCTCATGGGGCTGTGGCAATCAGATCTCGACACCTACCTGCCAAGCGCACTGCCGGCGTTGCCAGGCTCGACCCGCGGCACAAGAGCGATCGAGCAGGATGCGCTCAACGCCCGCGTCGACGTGCAAATGGCGAGGGCAGAGATGGAGGCCATGGCCAAATCCTATGGACTTACGCGCAAGACGCACTTTCTCAATGTGCTCGACGCCGCAGGCATCTCCAAGACGCAGAAGGACCGCGGCGAGAAGCGCGCCGATGGCGGCGGCTACGAGCTCGTGCTGGAAGTGCCGCTGTTCGACTTCGGCAAGGCCAATGTGCGTGAGGCCGAGCAGCGTTATCTCGAAGCCGCCAATCGGCTCGGTCAACTCGGCGTGAATGCAGCGTCGGAGACGCGCGAGGCCTATGGCGCCTACCGCGCCACCTATGACGTTGCCAGAAAATACGAGGCCGAGGTGCTGCCCTTGCACCAGACCATCTCGGCCGAAACCGAGCTACAATATAACGCCATGCAGATCGACGCCTTCGCGCTGCTCCAAGCGGCGCGGGAGCAGCTAAGAGTTAAGGTCGCGGGCATCGAAGCCAAGCGGAACTTTTGGCTCGCCTCCACCGATCTCAGCGTGGCCATGCTCGGTGGCGGCACCATCGCTTCCGAGCCAGACGCGGTGATTGCGGCGACGAGCAGCTCAACGAATGCAGAGTAGACAAGGACGAAGCGTCATGAAGCTTTCACGGCGGAGTTTTCTCGGCGGATCGGCCGTGGCCCTTGTAAGCGTCGCCGCTATCGGTGGTCGCTCCCAGGCCACCACCATCCCAGAGGCGCCGACCACGGACTCCCCTCTCATGCAGCCGCCGGTCGCGCCGCCCTCTGGCCAGCAGTACCAGCCGGTGGTGACGCTGAACGGCTGGACTCTGCCCTGGCGCATGAACGGCGAGTGGAAGGAGTTCCATCTCGTGGCCGAGCCGGTGGTGCGCGAAATCGCGCCTGGCATGAAGGCGAATCTTTGGGGCTACAACGGCCAGACTCCAGGCCCCACCATCGAGGCGGTCGAAGGCGACAAGATGCGCGTTTTCGTCACCAACAAGCTGCCGGAAAAGACGACGATCCATTGGCACGGCATGCTGCTGCCGAACGGCATGGACGGCGTCGGCGGGTTGACCCAACCGCACATTCCGGTGGGCAAGACCTTCGTCTACGAGTTCGTGCTCAAGCGCAGCGGCACCTTCATGTACCACCCCCATTCAGACGAGATGGTGCAGATGGCCATGGGCATGATGGGCATGGTCGTCGTGCACCCAAAGGACCCGAACTTCCGTCGCGTCGATCGGGACTTCGTCTCCGTCATGAGCGCCTACCGGTTCGACCCCGGCACCGCCTTGCCGAAAGTCGCCGAGATGACTGACTTCAATATCTGGACGCTCAACGCGCGGGTCTTTCCGGCCATTGATGTCATGCCGGTGCGGCTCAGCGACCGCGTGCGCATCAGGATGGGCAATCTCACCATGACCGCCCACCCGATGCATCTGCATGGGCACCACTTTGCGGTGAGCTGCACCGATGGCGGCTGGGTGCCCGAGAGCGCGCAATGGCTGGAAGCGACCACCGACGTGCCGGTGGGTGCCGTACGGGCCATCGACTTCGTCGCCGACGCTCCTGGCGACTGGGCGTTTCACTGCCACAAGTCGCACCACACCATGAATGCCATGGGGCACAATGTGGTGAACTTGATCGGCGCTCGGGAGCAGGTTCTGGCGAAGGCGGTCAGGAGGGCGGCGCCGAACGCCATGGCCATGGGCACTGACGGCATGGGCATGATGGCCGAGATGGAGATGCCGCTTCCCGACAACACGCTGCCGATGATGACCGGCTTCGGTCAATTCGGACCGATCGAGATGGGCGGCATGTTCACGGTGATGAAAGTGCGCGAGGGCCTCGCGGCTAACGACTACAAGGATCCTGGCCCTTACAAGAATCCACCCGGAACCGTGGCCTATGAAGTGAAGGTTGCTGAGGCCGGCGAACCTATGCGGCAGAAGGATACAGGAGAGGCTCCGGGAATGAACATGCCAGGGATGGACATGCCGGGCATGAAATCCGGCGGAAATTACCACTAATCCCAGTTTGCCCGAAATGACGCACTCCCACCGTCGGTCAAAAAAACAAGGGGGCCAACATGCGCAGCGCTTATTCGCTTCGGGTGTCACCCTCTCAGTGACTTTTTGAAGGTCCGACACCTCGCCTTTGCTCGCAGGCTTTTGCGCCAAGCGACATTGGGTTAGCCAATCCAACTAGAGCGTTTATAGGTCCGTAGCCAGCGCAGGAGCCCTTGAGCCGGTTGTCGGAGTGGGCCTGATCAGGTCATGATGTCTTCTTGATAAACTCCTGACCTGCTTTTAGCCTAAACGGTTGGAGACAATAGATGGACGACAAGAATAGTTCGAACGTTCAGCACCCCCTCCACGCGGCCTTAATGATCTTCCATGGGACGGTGCGAACTGCATTCGAGACTGCCGCCGCCTTTTGGCGCCCATGGTTCCGTGAACCCGAAAAAAAATATGTTGCCGCAAGACAGCACTCAAAAGCAGCGTCTGAGGAAGCCCCTCATCCGACAAAGCGCGAGCAGGAAGCGACGGAGAAAAAGCCCAAGGCGGCGACAAAGCGCGCGCAACGGCCAAAGATATTAACGCAAGAAGCGACGATGGAGAAAAAGCCCAAGGCGGCGACAAAGCGTTCGTTGAAAGATGAGCAGGAACTGGAGCGAGAAGACCGAGCCCAAAAAACAGATCGCTTACGCAAGCTTCGACTGGCGAAAGAAGCAGCCGACCGGGAGAAAAATCCATCCAGCAATGGCCGTGACGAAGCGCAGCATGCCATCAAGGAATGATGTTTTGATTGGTGGACCTGAGCCGATCCTCGATGGAGCCTACAAGCTGCCGAACATCGAGAGCAATAAGGTCCGCTTCTGGGGATAGAGCGGACATCCCTGATCGGCTCTGTCTGCTAATGACCCAAAGCGGACATTCCACGACATTAAATGCGCGAGCGCGCCTTTGATGCCACTCGCAGGATCTC
>DATDLA010000068.1:0-4815 GCA_036519535.1 Methyloceanibacter sp. | reverse complement strand
CCCTCGCGGGAGAGAAGCTCGACCGAGCCCATCTCGCGCAAATACATGCGCACCGGATCGTCGGTGCGCTCGGCTGGCTCAGCCTTGGCCTCGGCCTTGACGGCGATGGGGGTCACCGTGGCGACGGCGCGCGGCGCGGCTTCCGCGTTGGCGGCGCCCTCCTCCGGCTCCTCGGCCTCGTCGGTGTCGATGACGTTGATGCCCATGTCGGAGAGCATGGACATGGTGTCCTCGATCTGCTCGGAAGAGACTTCCTCGGACGGAAGCACCTCGTTCAGCTCGTCATAGGTGACGAAACCGCGGGCCTTCGCCGTCTTGATCAGCTTCTTGACCGCGGCATCAGACATATCGAGCACCGGACCGTCCGAAGCTTCCGCCTGCGGCTGCTCCTGGTCCTCTGCTTCGGCGGCCTTGGTTGCCATTCATTGTACTCCGAGGCGCTTGCCCTTTCGGGATAAAGCGCGTGGCCGAGGCGCGCTCTCTCCGGCGCGACTGTTCGCAATTACCTCTGACGATTAGCGGCAAGCACCGTTAATCGACGATTAAACATGAGCGTCGCCTTGGCTCGCCGCCAGCATCGCTAAGACTGACTGGTCAAGCCCTGGCCGACTTCGTTCTCCCCAATCAAGCTTGCCCTTCCGGGCAGAAGGATTGGAACTCAACGTTCCGGACCGAATGTCTTTCGCGGGCGATCCGCCCGAATGCCCGACGCGAGAAGCCCGTCGAGCGAACGCTAACGCCGGCCGGCGCCTGGCCCAAACAACCAACGCCTTGTGGAAGCGGTCAAGCCCCTCTCCAATGGACCCCCTGGCGGCGCCTCCGGCCGATCAAGTTCCTGGCATGGAATTGGCGAGACTAAGGCGATGTGTCAAGGCCGCAAAGCCCTTCAAAAGCACAATTCTTAGCCATGTGAGGCGTGGGGACGTTCACATCATGTTCGAATGCAATAACGGTGCCGGTTGAGCCCACCTAGCGCTGATCCGGGCGCCGGTCGGGACGGCGCCCCCGCTGGCCGCCGATATTCTCGCCTTTCAGCCTCGCGATGGTCTCCTGGAACCGCTTGGCGCTGTCGCGGTCGCCGGCGTCGTCGGCGGCATGGCGGAGGCCCGCATTGGCCACCTGGCGCTGCAACTCGGCAAAGTGCTCATAGTCGGCTTCCGAGAGATCGGCGAGGTCGAGGGCTTGATCCTGCACCTCCTTGTCGAGGCTTTTGAGCGTGGTCCAGCGGTAGATGAGCTCGGCGAAATGCTCCTCGACCTCGGCCTGAGGGGTCTCAGGCTGCAGAAAGGCGATGCGCTTGAAGGCGCTTGAGCGATCGAGCGTGTCGAAGAGCCTGGCGTGGCGGCTCCCGCGCATCAGTTCGGCAAGGTGCTCGCGCGTGATGCCATGGTCGTGGAAGATCGCCTCGGTGAGGAAGCCGAGAAGCTCGGCGAGTTGCTTTTGCCTGATGTCGAGATGCGCCACCTCTTCGGCGAAATGATCGAGCAGCGCAGGGTGATGGGCGAGCGCGAGGATGATGGTGATGGCGAAGCCGTGGGCGGAGGGAAGCGGTCTCGCCCCGCTCTTGCTTGCGGGAGTTGGCGACGACGGCTTCGCGGAAACGCCGCTCCGCTTGCCGATGTCGCGCCACAGCGCAAACAGCCTCGACTTGATGTCGCGGCGGTAATGGTCGCGCACTCGCGCATTGACGATGGTAGCAAGCAACTGCTCAAGCCGCTCTTCGAGCGCGGCACGCCGCTCGGGCGTATCGAGATTGTGGCCGGCGCATTCGCGCTGCCAGAGAATATCGATGAGCGGCCGCGCCTCGGCGAGGCAGCGCGAGAGAGCGCCGGCACCCTGGTTGCGCACGAGATCGTCGGGATCAGAGCCGTCGGCAAGGAAGGCGAAACGGAAGGAGTGTCCTTCGCGCAAAACGGGGAGCATGCGGTCGATGGCGCGCGCCGCGGCAGCTTCGCCGGCGCGGTCGCCGTCGAAGCAGATGATCGGCTCTGGCGCGAGCAGCCAAAGCTGATCCATCTGGCGCTCGGTGAAGGCCGTGCCGAGCGTCGCCACCACGTGATGGAAGCCCGCCTGATGCAGCGCGATGACGTCCATGTAGCCTTCGACCACGACGAGCTCGCCCTTGTCGAAGGCGGTCCCGCGGGCGCGGGCGAAATTGAACACGGCCGAGCCCTTGTCGAACAGCTTGGTCTCGGGCGAGTTCAGATATTTCGGCTCGGTCGCGCCGTCGAGCGCGCGGGCGCCGAAGGCGATGATGCGGCCACGCGTATTGACGATGGGAATGGTGAGCCGGTGGCGGAAGCGATCGTAGGGCGCGCGGCCGTCGTCGGGCTTGATGAGAAGACCGGCGTCGAGGAGCTGCGCTTCGTTGAATCCGCGTTTGATGAGAGTCCCTTTCAGCGCCTCCTTCGCGTTCGGTGCGAAGCCGATGCGGAACTCTTTCAAGGTCGCAGGGGTGATCCCGCGCCGCTGAGCATAGTCGAGCGCCTCGCGGCCTTCGCGGGTTGCGAGCTGCTCTTCGAAATAGACACTTGCCGCCTCGAGCGCATCGTAAAGGCCCAAGCGTTCTTTCGCCGCGCGCTCGTATTGCGGGTCGGGCTTCGGCAGCGGCAGGCCGGCCTCGTTCGCGAGCTTCTCTACCGCTTCCGGGAAGCTCAGGCCCTCGGTGTCCATGACGAAGCCGAAAATGTCGCCGTGCTTGCCTGAGGAGAAGCAGTGATAGAAGCCCTTCTGGTCGCTGACCGTGAAGGACGGGGTCTTCTCCTGATTGAAGGGCGACAGCCCTTTCCATTCGCGCCCCGCCCGCTTCAACGGCACGCGACGTGAAACCACGGTCGAGACCGGCAGCCGCGCCCTGATCTCATCGAGAAACGAATCGGAGAATTTCATTGGTTCGAGTGAGCGCTACCTTTTGTCGAAGTGCCACAGACGAATCAGAGAGTCACCACTATCCACTAGGAGATCGTGGCTGGGCACCTTGCAGCAATGACCCATTTTTGCTTGACCGAGAGGCTTCGTAACTCCATATTTGTAGTTACAAATGCGCTGGACGTGGGACCCGGACAAGGCAGCGGCTAACCGCGCCAAGCATGGTGTGTCCTTTGAGACAGCCAAGGCCGTGTTCGACGACCCACCCATCTATCTCAGTTAGACCAGCACCCTGACGGCGATCGCTGGCAAACCATCGGGATGGTTGGGCCCGTCTTGCTGCTTGTCGTTCACTCTTGGCCTGAAGGTGATGACGACCCGGTCGGCCGCATCATCAGCGCTCGCAAGGCGACTGCGCACGAAAGGAAAGCCTATGAAGAAGAAGGTCTCTGAAGCGTTCACGCCCGCGCAACTTGCGGAACTGGAGTCGCTTGCGCGCCTGCCTGACGACGCTATCGATACGTCAGATGCACCGGAGGTTCTCGATTGGTCGAGCACCAAGCGCGGTGTCTTCTACCGTCCTGTGAAGCAGCAACTGACGCTTCGCCTCGACGCCGACGTAGTCGCTTGGTTCAAGGCTCACACCAAGTCCGCGAAGGGTTATCAGACACGAATCAATCAAGCACTGCGCGAGTATGTGCGGTACCAACAAAAGAGAAATCCCAGCGTGGCACCTTCAGCCCACAACGCCCGGTCGAGCGATCCTAATGAAGAGCGGAAATAGCTGGAAAGCAAAAGCAAACCGGGTGGAGCAAAGCCTTGCTCCACCCGGCTGAACGTCGGAGGCGACGTCGAGGCTATTTGGAAGACGTTGCGGCGGTCGGGATCAAGGCTGGACCGCCAACGCTGAGGGTCGAGGCATTGTCGCCGCATTGGACACTGACCGTCTCGAGCTTGGCGCCATCGAGCTGGAACGCCTGGCCAGGGTTGAGGCTGATGCGCATGCGCGCCGAGGAATACGGCGCCTCGGCAGCCCCGCTATCCCACACCACCGTATTTACGGCGCAGCGGCCGTTGTCCGGCACGAAGAACGCGATGAGCCGCTTGGAGCCGACCGAAGCAAGGATCGGCTCGTAGGGGCCGACGGGACCGGTGCGGGTCAGCGGCTCCTGGGCGCCGGCGGGGCTACCGAGGCCTCCGGCAGCGAGAGCGCTCACCGCAGCAAAGGTGATGAGTTGAGCGCGTGAGAGTTGGAACATCGTTGACCTCCTTTGGAATCGAGCACGAATCAGTTCGGTGCTGCATTGCAGAATTCATATTGCAGTGCAGTGACGGGACTATGTTGCGGTGCAAGACAAACTGACGCGTGGCCGGCTGCCGCAGGATTTTTCCGAAGGTACGATTTGGATTTCGGATCATGACGGCGGCGGAGAGCGATGCGTGTGCAGTGCGCATCGTTGATGCAAGATTTTTGTGCAGAGAGCCTATGTCGCAGCGATTATCATGCGTTCATGGCTTGGTTTGGGGGGCCTGCCGTTGTCTCAAGACTGGAACAAGGCGCATCTCATCAATCATTTGGCCGGGGTGCAGCGCTATCGTCACTATCTCGAATTGTGCACGTTCTCGACCGGGAGGCGCTACGCAGAGATCGACCGGTCACAACTCCAGACCTGCAGCCGGCTGATGTATCGTTGCCCCGACGGTTTCGACGATGGCCTGCCAACGGACTATCGCAGCAATACTCTCGACATTGGCGAAAGCCTCAAGAAGATCAGCGACGAGGACCGCCGCTTCGACATCGCGCTCGTCGATTCCTGGCACGAATACGAGACGTCATGGCGGGATCTCGTGGAGGGCTTCCGCCTGATCCGCCAAGGCGGCACGCTGGTCGTGCATGATTGCTTGCCGCCAAGGTCCGAGATCGCCGTGCCGAATTACATCCAGGGT
>DATDLA010000067.1:0-2956 GCA_036519535.1 Methyloceanibacter sp. | reverse complement strand
CCGCCTGTTCGGCAAGAACTCGGTCTACGAGCCGTCGATCAGGGTGCCTCTCGTCGTAAAGGGACCTGGCATCCCGCGAAACGAGACGCGCGATCAGCTCGTCAACAATCTCGACGTGGCCGCCACCATCCAAGAGGTTGCAGGCCTAAACCCCGGCACCCCTCCCGACGGCCGCTCGTTGATGCCCATTCTCCTCGACGCTCATGCACCATGGCGGAGCGCCATCCTGGTCGAGGGGGGAAATGACGTGGGTAAAGCCGACAAGCGCTACGCTGCGGTACGCACGGCGACGCGAAAATACGTGCGTCACGGGGACGGCTTTGAAGAGCTGTACGACCTCGCGGCCGATCCCTATGAGCTCGACAACAAAGTCAAAGATCCGCGCTATGCCGGCGACGCGGCGATGCTGCGGGACCTCCACGACAGGCTCGAATCCTGCGTTGGTGCCGGCTGCTGGGTTCCTTAAGCGTGCTAAACAAGGCAGGCTCGCCACGGCAGAAGACTGTTGGTGTTCCGCGCGGTCGAGAATACATAGAGCAGCATGTCGGAACCCATCCTCAAAGAGCGCGTGCTCGACGCGCTGAAGCACGTCAAAGGGCCGAACCTCAGCGACGATATCGTCTCGCTCGGGCTCGTCTCCGAAGTCGTCATTCGCGGCGGCAAGGTCTATTTCGCCATTTCCGTCGATCCCGTCCGGGCCTCGGAGCTCGAAGGGCTGCGCCGGGCCGCCGAACAGGCGGTGAAGGAACTGCCCGGCGTCGAGGCCGTCGCCGTCACCCTCACCGCCGACCGCGAGGCTGGGTCGCCTCCTGCCGGCGGCAACGGCGCAAGGGCGCGTGCTGCGCCCGCTTCTCCCGTCGCCCGCGGCGCGGCGCAAGCCGCGCGCCACCGCACCGGCGCCATCCCCGGCGTCGCCAACATCGTCGCCGTGGCCTCGGGCAAGGGCGGCGTCGGCAAATCGACCACGGCGGTGAATATTGCGCTTGGCCTGCAAGCAAGCGGCCTCAAGGTCGGCGTGCTCGATGCCGACATTTACGGTCCGTCCATGCCGCGGCTCCTCGGCATCAAGGGAAGGCCGCAGCAGATCGCCGGCGACAAGCTCGCGCCTATGGAGGCCTATGGGCTCAAGGTCATGTCCATGGGGTTCCTCGTCGATGAGGAGACGCCGATGATCTGGCGCGGGCCCATGGTCATGTCGGCGCTCTCGCAGATGCTGAAGGACGTGGCCTGGGGCGAGCTCGAGGTGCTCGTCGTCGACATGCCGCCAGGCACCGGCGACGCGCAGCTCACCATGGCGCAGCAGGTGCCTCTTGCCGGCGCCATCATCGTCTCCACCCCGCAGGACCTTGCTCTGATCGACGCGCGCAAAGGGCTGAACATGTTCCGCAAGGTGGACGTGCCGGTGCTCGGCATCGTCGAGAATATGAGCACCTTCATCTGTCCTCATTGCGGAGCGCCGACCGACATCTTCGCCCATGGCGGCGCCCAGTCGGAAGCCGAGCGGCTCGGCGTTCCCTTCCTCGGCGAGGTGCCGCTGACCGTCGCCATCCGCGAGACCTCCGATGCCGGTAAGCCGGTGGTGGCGAGCGATCCGAAATCGCCGGCGGCAGAGGCCTATCGCGCCATCGCAAACGCCGCGTGGGCCGAGCTTGAACGTCACAAGGGAGAAGCGCGCTCAGCTCCCCGCATCGTGATGGAAGGCTAAACTGTTGGCGTGAGGCGCCGACTCAGCTAAGCGAAGGTCTGGGGGCGAAAGTGCGGCGGCGCCCCTGAAGCTGCGCCCTTTGACTGACAGACGCTCGATTACTCTCCCACTCTGCGTGGTTGGCGCCGGAGCCGTGCACGGACTCTGTGTTGCGGCCATGCTCCCGATGCTGATTACCTTGCCGGGACCTGGCAGCTACGCGCCGCCGGCGATCGAGGTTGAGGTGCTTCACTCCGCACCGAACGCCGCGGTGAAACCGGAGGCCGACCCGGCCACAACCTCCGCGCTTCCTGTGGTGAAAGAAGAAGCGCCAGCGTATGAGCCCGCGCCGATCGAGGCGGCTCCAGCGGCGGCCGATGTCGAGGCCGCGCCCGAACCGGTCGAGCCCGATGGCGCTCCTGCGACCTCGGTTGCCCATCCAAGCCCTGCAGAAATTGCCCCCGCGGAGGCTCCAGATCGGACGGTGGAACCCGCCAGGCTAGAAGCAAACCCGATCGAAGCCGTGCCTGGCGACACGCCGCAGCAGGTTTCGCCCGTAGAAAGCCGAGAGGAGAACCCCGTCGCGGCCGAAGAGCCGAAGACCCCGGAGGTCGCCCGCACCGAGCCCAAAGCCGAAACGCCGGCGCCGGCCTCACGAGCGAAGATCGCCGTTCCCGCCAAAAAGCCCGCGCCGCGCGTCGAGCCGAAAGTCAAAGCTCCCCCCAAGGCCGAGCCCGCGGCAACGAAGAAGCGGCCGATTGCGACGGCCAAACGGGCAAGTCCGCAGACCCGCCGCGTGGTGAGGACGAGGCCGCAAACGCCGGTGAACCAGGGCATCATGTCGCTGTTCGGTAACGCCTCCGCCCGCCTGCCGGTAACGCCACGAAGGCCGCACCGAGACGAACCACCACGCAATCCACAAACTCAGCGGTGAAGGCCCAATAGCGAAAGCGCTCGGTCTCGGCTTGAGCCGCGTCACATTCGCACCCGTGGCGTCCGGCGCCCCGGGCTGGCCGTAGAGAAATCCTTGCGCCTGCGGACAGCCCAAATCGCGCAGCATGGCCGCCTGCTCTTCCGACTCGACACCCTCTGCGGTCACGGTCACGCCGAGCGACTTGCCAAGCGTAATGATGGTCTTGACGATGGCTTGCATCGCCGGCTCGCGCGTCATGTCGCGCACGAACTCTCGGTCGATCTTGATCTTGTCGAAGGCGAAACGCGCGAGATAGCTGAAGCTCGAATGACCGGTGCCGAAATCGTCCATGACGATCT
>DATDLA010000066.1:0-8989 GCA_036519535.1 Methyloceanibacter sp. | reverse complement strand
TACCATCCGCCGCCACCCCGACATCCCGTATCTCAAGTCGCTGAAAGACATTGAGGCGCTGGCAATCTTGCAGGCCGGGCTTCTCGACAATGCCACCGCCCTGCTCAAGCCGGGCGGGACGCTCGTCTATTCCACCTGCTCGCTCGAACTTGAGGAAGGCGAGGCCCAGATTGCCGCCCTTCTCGCCCGAAACTCGGACGTTAAGGTTGACCCGATCCTGCCTGATGACGTGTTTGGCCAGCCCGAATGGGTACAGCCCCCAGGGTTCCTGAGGACTTTTCCCTATCAGCTCGACCTCGGGACGCCGGAATGGAGCGGCATGGACGGGTTCTTCGCCGCGCGGCTGACACGCAACAAATAGCAGTCTTTAGGCAGCCTTAGGCCCCAAGCCTCTTGATCCTGCCCTGCGGCAGTCCGACAATGCCCAGGAGTTTGCGGGGAGGCCCCGAGGCGCCTGATTTGCAGGCGGGGCCCGAAATTCGAGATGATTGAGCATGGCGACTGACCCCATTGCCGGCCAGGGCCGGTCGCGCGCTGAGCTCGCGCGGGGCCCAAGCGCGCTTCGCCGCTTCATGCTCTTGCGCATGGCGAGCGTCTCTTATCCTGGGACTGAAGCCGAGCAACTCCTGCTCGCTCCCCAGGACCTGCGCACCGCGGATCCAAGCTTTGCCACCGAAATTTATAACGGCCATTTCGGTCTCGCAGGCAGCCTGGTCGAGCTTGGCTCGCAATCGCCCTTCGAGATCACGCCGCCTTCCGAAGGATGGGCGCGCGAGCTTTACGGCTTTGGCTGGCTCAGGCATTTGCGGGTCGCAGGCAGCGAGCTGTCACGCGAGCAAGCCAAGGCCCTGCTCGGCGATTTCCTCAAGCTGCACAAGACGATGCGCGGCCTCGCCTGGCAGCCCGAGGTGGTTGGGCGGAGGGTCATCTCCTGGCTGTCCAACTCCGTGGTGGTGCTCGATGCGGGCAACCCGAAGTCCTACGAGACCTTCCTGCATTCGCTCACGGCGCACCTTCGTTATCTTTCGGCGAGCTATCGCGATGCCCCCGACGGCGCGCAGCGCCTCGTTTCCCTCATGGCGCTCGTCTATGCCGGGCTGTGCATCGCCGAGCAGCAAGCGGTGGTGGATCGCTATCTGAAACCGTTCTGCAAGGAGCTCGACCGCCAGATCATGTCGGACGGCGGTCACATCTCCCGCAACCCGACGGCGCTGGTCGAGCTTCTGCTCGATCTGCTGCCGATCAGGCAATGCTTCATGGCGCGCGACCGCGTGCCGCCCAAGCAACTCTCAGACGCCATCGACCGCGCCATGCCCATGGTCCGCTTCTTCCGCCTCGGCGACGGCATCATGGCACGCTTCAACGGCGGCGGCGCCACTGCCACCGACTCGCTCGCCACCGTGCTCGCCTATGACGATGCCGGTGGGGCGCCGCTGCGTGTCGCGCCGAACTCGGGCTATGTGCGCATGGAGCGCGGGACCACGCTCATCATCGCCGATATCGCTGCGGCTCCCGCCGGGTCATTGAGCATCGCGTCCCATGCAGGGTGCCTCTCCTTCGAGATGAGCTCTGGCGAGTATCCCGTCATCGTCAATTGCGGGGCTCCGACACCTGACCATGACGACTGGCGCATGTTCGCCCGCTCCACCTCGGCCCATTCGACCCTGACCTTCGAGGAAACCTCCTCGGCGATTTTTTCCGGGGCGAACGGCACCGAGCCTGCCGCCAATGCCGAGCTTGTCGGTCCTCCCAATGTGCAGACCTCGCTCGACGAGGAGGATGGGACGTTGGTGCTCAAGGGCTCGCATGAGGGCTATGCCGCCCGCTTCGGCGTCGGCCACGCGCGCCGCATTCAGTTCTCGCCCGATGGCTTGCTCGTGCGCGGCGAGGACAGGCTTGCGGCGCCCAAGGGCCTCAAAGGCGAGGCGCAGACGAGCGGCGGCGGCTATGCGGTCCGCTTCCATCTGCATCCGAGCGTCAGCGCCGAGATGGCTGATGACGAGAAGAGCGTGAGGCTGGTGCTGCCGAACCGCGAAGCCTGGACGCTCACCGCCAACACCCCGACGATCACGCTCGAAGAAAGCGTGTTCCTTGCCGACGAGCGCGGGCCGCGCGCGAGCTTCCAAATCGTGCTCCAAGGGGGCATCGAGGAGGAGCGGGAAATACAGATCGCGTGGGCCATCGAACGCACCGCCGCACCAGGCGAGGCGCGCTTGCTTGAAGCCGGCGGCGCCGCTTCCGCCACGTAAGCTTGTTCGACACGCAGCTTTGCCCAGCGAGGCAATTCGTGATACCGGGCGGCTTGCCAATTCGCCCCCCCGGGACATTCGCCCCATGCAGAAAATTGCCCGCGCGCTCCTTTCGGTCAGCGATAAGACGGGGCTCGTCGATCTTGCGCGGGGCCTCGCTGCCCAAGGCGTGGAGCTGATCTCAACCGGAGGCACCGCCAAAGCCTTGCGCGAGGCTGGGCTCAAGGTGACCGACGTCGCCGAGATCACGCAAGTTCCGGAGATGATGGATGGCCGGGTCAAGACGCTGCATCCCAAGATCCATGGCGGGCTGCTCGCGGTGCGCGGCAAGAAAGAGCATGAGCGCGCACTAAAGGATCATGCCATCCCGGAGATCGACCTCGTTGCCGTCAACCTCTATCGCTGCGAGAGCGCGGCGGGCAGCGGCGCGGATTTTGAGACCTGCATCGAGAACATCGATATCGGGGGCCCGGCGCTGATCCGCGCCGGCGCCAAGAACCACGCGAGCGTCACCGTCGTCGTCGATCCCGCCGACTATTACCGCGTGCTCGCCGAGATGGAGAAGAATGGCGGCGCCACCACGCCTGAGTTGCGCAAAGAGCTCGCCGCCAAGGCCTTCGCCTGCACCGGAGCCTACGACGCTGCCATCGGCGCCTGGTTCGCCGAGACGATCGGCGATCGCACGCCGGCATGGCGCGTCGTCGCCGGGACGTTGGCCGATGCACTCCGCTACGGCGAGAATCCGCATCAATGGGGCGCCTTCTACCGCACGAGCGACACCCGCTTCGGCGTCGCCACGGCGACACTAGCGCAAGGCAAGGAGCTCTCGTACAACAATCTGAATGACGCCGATGCGGCGTACGAGCTTGTCGCCGAGTTCGATCCTGGTGCTGCCGCCGCTGTTGCCATCATCAAGCACGCCAATCCTTGCGGCGTTGCGATCGCCGCGACGCTCAAAGAGGCATATGCGAAAGCTCTCGTTTGCGATCCGGACAGCGCGTTTGGCGGCGTGATCGCGCTCAACCGCAGTCTCGATGCTGACGCGGCCCGCGAGATTGTCGAGATCTTCACCGAATTGATCATCGCGCCTGATGCGACCGACGAGGCAAAGGCCATCGTCGCGGCAAAGAAGAATCTCCGGCTTCTGCTTGCCGGCGGATTGCCCGACCCCAAGGCGCCGGGCCTCACTTTCCGCTCGCTCGCCGGCGGCTTTCTCGTGCAGGCGCGCGACGATGGCGTGGCCGAGGCAGACTTGAAGATCGTGACGAAGCGGACCCCGACCGCGGCGGAATTGGCGGATTTGATCTTCGCCTTCACCGTGGCAAAGCATGTGAAATCGAACGCCATCGTCTATGCCAAGGACGGAGCTACCGTCGGTATCGGCGCCGGACAAATGTCACGAATCGACTCGGCGCGCATGGCGGCATGGAAGGGCGAGCAGGCGGCGAAGGCCGCCGGCCTCAAGACGCGGCTGACCGAAGGATCGGTGGCGGCGTCGGATGCCTTCTTCCCCTTCCCTGACGGATTGCAGGCGATCGCGGAAGCCGGCGCTACCGCCGTGATTCAGCCAGGCGGATCCATGCGCGACGCCGAGGTGATCGAAGCGGCCGACGAGGCCGGGCTTGCCATGGTGTTCACCGGCATGCGCCATTTCCGGCATTAGGCATATTCCTCAGGCTGAGGAGCGTCCGATTTAGGACGCGTCTCGAAGCATGAGGCGGCGCCCTCGCCCTTCGAGACGCGGCTTCGCCGCTCCTCAGGGTGAGGGGCTTGCTCTCCAGCACTAGTCTGAGGCTTTCACCCTCACACACTGAAGCAGCAGCAATCCTGCGATCAGAAACACGACGCTCGTGCCGATGCCGAGACGCTGGCTGCCAGTTGCGGCGGTGACCACGCCGATGGCGAGCGGCGCGGCAAAGGCGGTGATCTTGCCGGAGAAAGAGAAGAAGCCGAAGAACTCCGTGGTCTTCTCGGGCGGGCTGAGCCTCGCGAGCAGTGTGCGGCTAGCCGCCTGGATCGGCCCCGAGGCAAGGCCGATGAGGATGGCGAAGGCGAGATAGACCTGTTCGCCAACCGAGGAGAACGGTGCGCTGCCCGGCGCCTTGGGCTCAACCGGATGCACGAACAGGACGTGGGTCTCGTCGACCGAAAGCACGCCGATAGACGCGAGAATGAACAGGCAAAGCGCCCAGCCGATCACGCGTTTCGAGCCGAGGCGATCATCGAGCATGCCACCGGACGCGGCGCCGATCGTGCCGGCGAGGGTGAGGATGATGCCGAACAGGCCGAGCTCAGAGGCGCCCCAGCGGAACACGCTCGCGGCGTAAATGCCGCCAAAGGCGAACACCGCGCCGAGCCCGTCGGCGTAGAGCATGCGGGCAAGGAGAAAGAGCGCGACTTGGCGATGGTGCCGGCAGAGCTCCTTCGCGCCGCTGATGAGTTGCGTGATCCCGGCCTTGACCGGCGCAGGCGCGCGTGTTCCCGGCCGGTCGGGCGTGAACAGGAACAGAGGCAGGACGAAGATCAGGTACCAGAGGGCTGAGAACGGACCGACCAGGCGCTCATCTGCCCGCGTAGCCATATCGACCGGGACCACCGGGTTGAGACCGATCAGGGTCTTGCCCGTGTCGGGGTCGGCGATGATGAAGCCTGCGACGAGAACGAGGCTCACCAGCCCGCCGACATAGCCCGCGGCCCAGCCGATGCCGGAGAGAGTGCCAAGGCGCTTGTGGGAGACGAGCGAGGGCATCATGGCGTTATTGAACACGGTGGCGAGCTCCGCCCCGATGATGGCGAGCGCGAAGGACAGAAGCACAAGAGGGGCCATGCCGGTTTGCCCCGGGACGGCGAGCCAGAGGCCGCACAAGCCAACGACCAGCGGCACCGAGAATCCCGCGATCCACGGCTTGCGCGGGAAACCGGCATCGGCGATGGAGCCGAGGATCGGCGCGAGAAGCGCTGCAATCAGCTCGGCGCCGCCGGTGGCATAGGCCCACAGCGTGGCGCCAAGCGCAGGATCGCCGATGAAGCCGTTCACGAAATAGGGGCCGAACAGGAAGGTGACGACGAGCGTGTAGAAGGGCTGCGTCGCCCAGTCGAACAGCACCCAGCCGGTGAGAGCGAGAGGCCCGGCATGTTCGGCCGCCTTGCCCTTGACGCTGCCCTTCCCCTTACGCGGTCCAGCTTGCATCGAGCACGATCAGATGGTTGGGCAGCTCGTTCTGGTCGATGCGGCCAGGAGGAAAGTGCTCGGCGAGAATCTTGCCGCAGGTCTCGATCGCGGTGAGGAACCCTTCAACGCGCTGCCCTCGCCCGAGATGCGTGGTGAGGGTGTTCACCACACCATTCCAGGTCTCTTGCGGCACCTTCTTATAGATGCCGTCGTCGGCGATCACCTCGGCGTAGTGCTCGGCGAAGGACACGTAGATCAGCACCCCGGTGCGGCCTTTGGTGGTGTGCAGGTTCTGCGCCAGGAACTGCTCAACTGCCTTCTGATGCGCTCTCGCGCGCTTGATGGAATTCGGCACGATGGCGAAGCGCAGCGCCTCCCACTGCATGAGCACGGCACCGAGAAGGAAGACGCCGAGTTGGGCGAGATAAATATGCTCGACCGGCCAGTTGGTGAGATAGATCAGCGGCCAGGGAACAAGCAGCGCCAGCAGCGCGGCCCACATCAGCGCATAGGCGAAATAGCCGGCGCTTGCGGTGGCAACGACGACGATGATTTCGCCGCTCGTCTTGCTCTCGGCATTGGTGATGGCGGCTTCGATGCTGGCGCGTTCCTTGGGGCTGAAGGGCTCCATGGGCATCCCTACCAGCTGCCGGAGGCGCCGCCGCCGCCGAAGCTGCCCCCGCCGCCAGAGAAGCCGCCACCGCCGTTCCCGCCGCTCCATCCGCCGCCGCCGGAGCCGCCGCCCCAACCGGGGCCGGGGATGAAGATCGGGCCGCTGCCACGCCGATAGGCCGAGCGCTGAGTGCTCCGCCAGGTGACCCAGATGAACCACAATATGATAAGGGTCCAGAAGATGACCAGGAGCCAGTCGATCTTCGGATCGTCGGCGTCGTGCCGGCCCTTCACGCGCTCGGCGAGTTCGGCAGCATCGCCGGTGAGCACGAGCTCGATGCCTTTCACCCCCTCCTTGATGCCGCCGGCATAGTCGCCGGTGCGGAAGCGCGGCAGGATGGCGCCGTTGATGATGACGTTCGACATGGCATCGGTGAGGATCGGCTCAAGCCCGCGGCCGACCTCGATGCGCACCTTGCGCTCATTGGGAGCGACGATCAGGAGGACGCCGTTGTCCTTCTCCTTGGTGCCGATGCCCCAATGGCGGCCGAGCTGATAGCCGAAATCCTCGATGGTGAAGCCTTGCAGCGAGGGCAAGGTGACGACGACCACCTGGTCCGAGCTTTTGTCCTCGAGCGCCTTGAGCTCAGCATCAAGCTCGGCCCGGTCGGCTTGGCTCAACAAATCGGCATCGTCGACAATCCGGCTGGTGAGCTGCGGATAAACGGGCTCTGCCGCAGCCGCGGGTCCGATGCAAAAGATGAGCGCGAGCCCGCAAAGGATCCGGCGCCACGGCGTTGCGGCCATACCCGCCCTCGTTCGCCCGCTCCCGCTAGAACTTCACCTCAGGCACCTTGGTGGTCTCCTCGGCGACGGTGAAATTCTGCATCGGCTCGGCATCGGGATAGAGCACCGCGCGCCACCAACGGCCGGGGATGGTCCTGAGCTCGGTGTTGTAGGCCTGGACCGCTTTGATGTAGTCGCCCCTGGCGATGGCGATGCGATTCTCGGTGCCTTCGAGCTGAGATTGCAGGGCGAGGAAGTTCTGGTTCGACTTCAAGTCCGGATAGTTCTCCACCACTGCCAGCAATCTCGCGAGCGATCCGCTGAGCTGGCCTTGCACCTCCTGGAATTTCTTGAAGGCTTCGGGATTGGTGAGGATATCGGGCGGGATCTGCATTTGCGTCGCCTTGGCGCGCGCCTCGACCACCTCGGTCAGCACCTTGCTCTCCTGGGCGGCATAGCCCTTCACCGTCTCAACCAGATTGGGAATGAGGTCGGCGCGGCGCTGATATTGGTTCAAGACCTCGCTCCAGGAGGCCTTGGCCCGCTCCTGCAGCGTGGGAATGGTGTTGATGCCGCAACCGGCGAGCGCCAGGCCCGCGAGCAACAGAGACAGCGCACGGAATGCGGTGCGAGAACGCGGTCGCGTCAATGCCAGCATGACACCCTCCAAGAAAAGCCAAAGCCGCTTTCGGCATCGGGTGTATTTAGCGGGAGGCTACGAAGCAAGGGTTTTTGCCGGAGGTGGTCTCCGGTTGCGCATCTCGGTTAGGCACAATTTCTGCCCTCGTCCCACCGCAAATCTGCGGTTGACTATTAGGGGACGATTGCTCGGTTTGATCGCTCGCGCGCCCGATGCGGCTGCCTCCACTGTGAACGCCATCGAGGGCTGTGGTGTGGCTCAGCAGCTTCTAGGTGTGGCCAGAATGGAACAAGGGCCAAGTTTATTTGAGGCGCTTGGCTGCGGCGCGAGCGGGGCTCGCTGCCGCGGAGGCCGAAATTTCCCACGCGACGCAGGGAGTTGTGCGCAGGGCGCCGGCAGGCGCGCAAGCGAGGTGAAATCTTTGACGAGCGACCCCAAATGTTAGGTAATCGGAAGGCTTTGCTGGCCAAATTTGATAGCCTCACCTAGCGTGATTCGCGAGGGAGCATCACGCGGTTGAGGGGAACGATTTCAGCCCATGCAGGGTTCGATCGAGCACGGGGACGGGCATTGAAAGCGCAGCGTGTGTGTAGGGTAAAGGCGATCCCGGTCGCCGCAAGAGCAACACGAATTTCGGCACTGTGGTTGGGCGTTGCGGCACTCACCTTGGCCGTCGCCGCGTTGCCGGCAGAAGCCGGGAAGAAGCAGAAACCGGCCAAGGCGCCCGACGAATCGATCGTCGATGTCGACAACAAGCAGCCGATGATCGTTGTCGTCTCCATCGGGCAGCAAAAGGTCGACGTCTATCGCGGAACGAGCCTCGTCACCACTTCGGCGGTGTCGACCGGAACCTCAGCCCACCCGACCTTCATCGGCGCCTTCTCGATCATGCAAAAGGCGCGGTGGCACCACTCGAACATTTACAGCGGCGCACCGATGCCGTGGATGAACCGGCTTACCTGGTCCGGTACGGCGATGCATGCCGGCATTGTGCCTGGATACCCCGCCTCCCACGGCTGCATCCGTCTGACCTATGCGTTTGCGCCGAAATTCTTCCAGATGTCCTCCGTGGGCGACAATGTAATCACCTCACGCGGCCGGCCGAAGCCGACGCCGATCGAGCACGGAGCGTTGTTCCAGCCCTTGCCGCCGCCAACCTTGCCGATGGTCGAGCGGCAGACCTCCATTTCGCCGCTGGAGCGCGTCAGCGCGCCCATCCCGGCGGTGGCCGCAGCAAGCCCGGTCATTCTGGCGAAGGCGGAGATGCCGACCACCGTAGACAGCGATGCGCGTCCCCAGGCCAAGGAGAACAACACCCCTCAGCAGGCAGCGCCCTCGAACGAGGATCCCGCGAGGGATGCGAACGCCGAAGACGCGAACACCGGGAAGGCGGGCGCCGAGACGGAGTCGGATCCCAACCGCGTCCATGCCATCACTCCGGACATGAACAAGAGCCAGGAGCGCTTGGCCGCCCCCGATCCAGCGCCCGCCGCCGCCAGCGTTGAGGGCAAGGCCGCCGAAAAACCTGTC
>DATDLA010000065.1:0-2299 GCA_036519535.1 Methyloceanibacter sp. | reverse complement strand
AGGACGGGCCCGAAGATCTCCTCCTGGAAGATGCGCATCTTGTTGTGGCCTTGGAACACGGTGGGCTGCATGTAATAGCCTTCCTGCAGCTCGCCATTGAGCTTGGCCCGCTCGCCGCCGGTCAGCAGCTTCGCGCCTTCCTTCTTGCCGATGTCGACATAGGAAAGGATCTTCTCCAGCTGATCGTTGGAGGCCTGCGCGCCGATCATGGTGGAAGGCTCAAGCGGGTTGCCCTGCTTGATCTTGTTCACCCGCGCCACGGCCTTCTCCATGAACTTGTCGTAGATCGACTCCTGCACCAGCGCGCGGCTCGGGCAGGTGCACACTTCGCCCTGGTTCAGCGCGAACATGGCGAAGCCTTCGAGCGCCTTGTCGAAGAAATCGTCGTCCTCGGCCATCACGTCGGCGAAGAAGATGTTGGGCGACTTGCCGCCGAGCTCGAGCGTCACCGGGATCAAATTCTCCGACGCATATTGCATGATCAGCCGGCCGGTCGTGGTCTCGCCGGTGAAGGCCACCTTGGCGATACGCTTGTTCTGAGCGAGAGGCTTGCCCGCCTCAACGCCGAACCCGTTGACCACGTTGAGCACGCCCGGCGGCAGAAGATCGCCGACGAGATCCATCAGCACCATGATGCTCATGGGCGTCTGCTCCGCCGGCTTCAGGATCACGCAATTGCCGGCGGCGAGCGCCGGCGCGAGTTTCCACGACGCCATCAGAATCGGGAAGTTCCACGGGATGATCTGGGCGACCACGCCAAGCGGCTCATGATAGTGATAGGCGATGGTGTCGTGATCGAGATCGCTGAGCGAGCCTTCCTGGGAGCGGATGCAGGCGGCGAAATAGCGGAAATGATCGATGGCCAGCGGGATGTCGGCCATGCTCGTCTCGCGGATCGGCTTGCCGTTGTCGATGGTCTCGACCGCGGCCAGCACCTTGAGGTTCTCCTCCATGCGGTCGGCGATCTTGTTGAGGATGGCGGCGCGCGCGGCGGGCGCGGTGGCGCCCCATTTATCCTTGGCCTTGTGCGCGGCGTCGAGGGCAAGCTCGACGTCGGCGGCTTGCGAGCGCGCGATCTGGCACACCGTCTTGCCGGTGATCGGGCTGATATTGTCGAAGTAGCGGCCGTCGACCGGGGCCACCCATTTGCCGCCGATAAAATTCTCGTAGCGGGGCCGCAACGCTACGCGGGAATTCAGGGTCTCGATGACCTGGTGCAACATGGACGCCTCCCTAGAGTGTAATTATTTTCTAGGCTGGACTGTGATCCTTCTCCTTGATCCACGTCAAGCGCAACCAGAGCCTCCAAGGGAACCCTGCGCGGCGGTAAAACATTGATTGCGGGGCGAATTCAATGCGGAGGGGTTTATGGCGGATAGTCTGGATCGGAAAAGCAACAATCTTTTGCTTGGCGTGCTGCTGGGGGGCGCAGTCGTGGCCCTTGGCATCCTTGCCTATTTTTATTACGAGCGGCGGCACGAGCCGGTGGTGAAGATCGACGTCCCGGGCTTCTCCGGCGAGATCCGAAAAGACGGCGGCGGCGTCGACATCGAGGTCGGCAAGGACAAGCCCTGAGGGGGAGCTTCTGTTGCCTCGCAGCAACAGCAGGAACCCGAGCGTTCGGGGGAACGCAGGGTTGTTTCCTTTTCGTCAATAAATGGCTGATTCTGCTAAAGGTTGCAGTCCGCCCTGAGCGGATCGACCTGCGATGCGTGACGGCGCGCCTGGTTCTTCGGTGAGGGTTCCAAAGGCGCGGGGTCTGGGGGGTGTCTGGTGATGCGCGTTGCCGCGTCGGCAAAACCGATCGTGATCGCTCTCGCCATTGTTATGGCGATCCTGGCGTATCCGGCCAAGGCCGCCGATTGGAGTGCGGGCCCCGGCGCAAGCTGGCAGGGCTTTTATGTCGGTGGCAATTTGGGCGAGGCCTTGGCAGCAAGCTCAGCATCTACGATCTCAGCGGCGATGGACTCTCGATAAAGGCCGACACCGAGGACCAATTCATTGGCGGGGTGCATCTTGGCTACAACCTGCAAGGCGCGCACATTCTTTACGGCATCGAAGGCGACGCGGATTTCTCCCAGGACATCAGCTTTCTCGGCAGCATCCGTGGTCGCCTCGGCTGGGCCGGCGAGCGCGTCATGGTCTACGGCACCGCGGGTGTCGGCTTCATCAATGCCGACGCCAATTTCACCATCTCATCTCTCGTCAATCCGCCGACGAAGCTGAGCCACGAGATTAGCGAGGTCGCCTTCGTCGTCGGCGGGGGCCTCGATTTCAAGGTGCTGCCGAGGTTAAGCCT
>DATDLA010000064.1:0-5779 GCA_036519535.1 Methyloceanibacter sp. | reverse complement strand
TTCTTGAACTTCGGGGTAACCTCCAGCTGGTGACGCTTGGGAAAGCGTCCGATTGGGTTGAGCGGAGGACCATCCCTCGCTCATGCCGCCGTTCTAGCTGGAGCGCCCTGAACCAATCTGAGGGCGCTATTCATATGGCGTTCAGCGCCCGGGCCCCCGCTCTCCCCTTGTGGGAGAGCACACGCCGCTTGCGGCGTAGTGAGGGGTAAGCGGCTCTGCCGCGTCAGGCAAGGAATCCCCCTCACCCTTCCCGCCTTGCGTCGCGCTCCGCGCGCCGGGCGGGAAGCCCTCTCCCACAGGGGGAGAGGGAAATCTTGATGCGCTACCGCTTCGCTGCTTGAGCGCAAATCTCGATGCGCTACCGCTTCGCTGCTTGAGCGCATGAAGCCAAAGGGCCATCCCCGCCGCCGGGAATGGCCCTTGGAAATAGCCCTGCTAAAGGCCGCTTCGACTAATAGCCCCAGCCCCGCCGGTAATAGCGGCCGCGCCAATAGGGATAATAGGCGTAAGGGTAATAGCCGCCGCCGTAATAGGGGCGATAGCCGTAACCGTAATAGCCATAGCCTGGTGCGACATAGACCCCGACGCCGGGACCGTAATAGCCCCAGCCTCGCCGCCAACCGGCGGATGCCTCGTCCGGGGCGATTGCGACGAGCGTCAGCAGAAACGCAAACGCCGCAACCAACAACGTTGCTAGCCTCTTCATGTGAAGTCCTCCTGAGGGGCGCCGCAATGGCGATTACCGGAAAAACGCAAGCGCCAGGATAACCGTTCCCCCTCAGTCTCTACTCTACCAGACAAGGCCTTAAGCTTGGTGAGGAGAGCGAGACTTGCGTTAAGCAAAGCTTAGAGGCGGGCGCCTGCCAATCTCTTAGACCTTCGTTTCGCGCCTTGATTTGACCTTCTGTGTCTGTACCTTGGGTTGCATGGACAATCTTTCGGACGAGCTTCGCCCTTCCCTGTTGGACCGCGTGGGACGTCTCCTGCCGCCAGCTTGGACCGGGCGCGGCGCGCTGATCCCGGTGCTCCGATTCAGCGGCGCCATCGGCATGACGACGCCGCTCAGGCCCGGGCTCTCGCTCTCCACCAGCGCTGCCGCCATCGAAAAAGCCTTCTCCATGCGCGGGGCCAAGGCGGTCGCCGTCCAGATCAACTCCCCGGGCGGCTCGGCCGTGCAGTCGGTGCTGATCTACAAGCGCATCAGAGCGCTCGCCGAGGAGAAGAATCTGAAGGTCTATGTGTTCGCCGAGGACGTGGCCGCGTCCGGCGGCTACCTGCTTGCGATCGCCGGCGACGAGATCTACGCCGATGCGAGCTCGATCGTCGGCTCGATCGGCGTCGTCACCGCCACGTTCGGCTTGAACGAGCTGATCAACAAGATCGGCGTGGAGCGGCGCGTCTATACCGCCGGCCGCAACAAGACCACGCTCGACCCCTTCCTGCCCGAGAAGCCGGATGACGTGGAGCGGGTCAAAGCCATCCAGCGCGACGTACATGCGGAGTTCATCGATCTCGTCAAGGCGAGGCGCGGCGTCCGCATCGAGAAGGCGGGAGAGGATCTGTTCACCGGCGAGTTCTGGTCCGGCAGGAAGGCACTCGAGCTTGGACTGATCGACGGCTTGACCGACCTCAGGAGCAAAATGCGCGAGCTCTACGGAGACGAGGTCCGCTTCAGCCTGGTCACGCCGCCGACGAGCTGGTTCCGCCGCAGGCGCAGCGTCGCTATAGGGGAGAGCGCTTCCGACTTCGGCTTCTCGCCCGGCGGGCTTGCAGCCGACCTCATTTCTGCTATCGAAGCGAGAGCGCTCTGGTCGCGCTTTGGGTTTTAGACATGCCGCAACTTCTCATTCTGTTGGCCGCAGGTGCCGGCATTTTCCTCGCAAGACGCTGGTATCGCGACGAGCAGCGCCGCATCGCCGCGGAGCTTGCCCGGGCGCGGAAGGCCATGGATCAGCAGGAGGCCAGCACTATCGTCCGTCTGGAGCGAGACCCGGCAACCGGCGTCTATAGCCCGAGACCCCACTGATCAGCCGCCGGATCAAGAGGCGCCTCCCTTGACCCACCCCCGCGCACACGCATAGCGTCTGTCGCCTCGTCGAAGTCCTCTCTCCCCGCCTGGAAAGCGTCCATGGGCAAGCTCACCAAAGCGGACCGGCCTCATGCCGCCCCCTCGTTCCAGGATCTGATCCTGAGGCTCGAGCGCTATTGGGCGGACCAGGCTTGCGTCATTTTGCAACCCTACGACATGGAGATGGGGGCCGGCACCTTTCATCCCGCCACCACCTTGCGCGCGCTCGGGCCGAAGCCCTGGCGCGCGGCTTACGTGCAGCCGTCGCGGCGCCCTAAGGACGGCCGCTACGGCGAGAATCCGAACCGGCTGCAGCACTATTACCAGTTCCAGGTGATCCTGAAACCGTCTCCGCCCGACATCCAGGACCTCTATCTCGATTCGCTCCGCGCCATCGGCGTCGACGTCGCCAATCACGACATCCGCTTCGTCGAGGACGATTGGGAGAGCCCGACGCTCGGCGCCTGGGGGCTCGGCTGGGAGGTGTGGTGCGACGGCATGGAGGTGTCGCAGTTCACCTATTTCCAGCAAGTTGGCGGCTTCGACTGCGATCCCGTGTCGGGAGAGCTGACCTACGGTCTTGAGCGGCTCGCCATGTATGTGCAGGGCGTCGACCGCGTGTTCGATCTCAACTTCAACGGCGGCCGCGGCAAGGACAAGGTCACCTACGGCGACGTGTTCCTGCAGGCCGAGCAGGAATATTCCCGCTACAATTTCGAGCAGGCAGACACCAAGATGCTGCTTAGCCATTTCCGCGACGCCGAGGCCGAGTGCAAGGCGCTGCTCGCCAAGGGCGAGGACGGCAAGCGCCATCTGATGGTGCTTCCGGCCTATGACCAGGCGATCAAGGCCTCGCATATTTTCAATCTCCTCGACGCCCGCGGCGTGATCTCGGTGACCGAGCGGCGGGGCTTCATCCTGCGCGTGCGCGAGCTCGCCCGCGCAGTTTGCGCGGCCTGGCTCAAGACCGAAGCCGGCGGCGCCCATGCTTGAAACGCGGGGCGCCGCTCATGGCTGAGCTTCTGCTCGAGCTGTTCTCAGAGGAGATCCCGGCGCGCATGCAGACGCGCGCCGCCGAGGATCTTGCCCGCCTCCTCGGCGACGGGCTGAAAGATGCCGGCCTCAAATTCGATACGGTGCAGAGCTTTGCCACGCCGCGGCGTCTCGCGGTCGTGGTCGACGGCTTGCCGGCGCGGTCCTCCGATGTGAGCGAGGAGAAGAAGGGCCCTCGGGTCGGCGCGCCAGAGGCGGCCGTGCAAGGCTTTCTCAAATCGGCTGGCCTCAAATCCCTCGACCAGGCCGAAATACGCGCCGACAAGAAGGGCGACTTCTACGTGGCGCTGATCGAGCGGTCCGGGCGGTCGACGTCGGAGGTGGTGGCCGAGATCGTGCCGGAGATTGTGCGCAGCTTTCCTTGGCCGAAATCCATGCGCTGGGGAAACGGGCGGTTGCGCTGGGTGCGGCCGCTGCATTCGATCCTGTGCATCTTCGGCGGCAAGGTGGTGCCGTTCGAGATCGACGGCATCAAAAGCGGCAAGGAGACGCGCGGCCACCGCTTCATGGCGCCGAAGCCGTTCAGTGTGAGGGGCTTCGACGATTATGTGCAGAAGCTGCGCAAGGCCCACGTCATCCTCGATGCGAAGGAACGCGAGATCGTCATCCTTAAGGGCGCGCAGAAGCTCGCCGCCAAGCAACAACTCCTTCTGATCGAGGATATGGCACTGCTCGCCGAGAATACCGGGCTCACCGAATGGCCTGTGGTGCTGATGGGGAGCTTCGATGAGAGCTTTCTCTCGGTGCCGCCGGAAGTTCTGTCCACTTCGATGAAGGCGCATCAGAAATGCTTCTCGTTGCGGCGCGGAGAGCATCTCGCCAACCGCTTCATCCTGGTCGCCAATCTCGAGGCCAAGGACCGCGGGCGTGCCATCGTTGCTGGCAATGAGAGGGTGATCGCAGCCAGGCTCGCCGACGCCAAATTCTTCTTCGACCACGACCGCAAGGTCATGCTCGAAGAGCGGGTGCCGAAGCTCCGTGGGATCGTCTTTCATGAGAAGCTCGGCACGCAATATGAGCGGGTGCAGCGGGTGCGGATGCTCGCCCGGGAGATCGCCAAGCTCGTCCGCGCTGACGCTGATCTTGCCGAGCGCGCGGCGATCCTCGCCAAGGCCGATCTCCTTAGCGACATGGTGGGAGAGTTCCCCGAGCTGCAAGGGGTGATGGGCCGCTATTACGCGCTCGAACAGGAAGAGGACCCCGCCGTCGCCGACGCGATCGGTGCTCATTACAAGCCGGTAGGGGCGTCCGATGATGTGCCGCGCGATCCCGTCGCCCTCTCCGTGGCGCTCGCCGACAAGCTCGACATGCTCACGGGCTTCTGGGCCATCGACGAGAAGCCGACCGGCTCGAAGGACCCTTACGCGCTTCGCCGCGCCGCGCTCGGCGTCATCCGCATCGTGCTCGAGAATGATCTTCGCTTGCCGCTGAACGAGGCTACGCGCGCCGCGCTGGTGAAATGGAAAAACATCCCGGCAGGCGGCGCCGAGACTCAGCAAAGCCTGCTCGCCTTTTTCGCCGACCGGCTCAAGGTGCATTTGCGCGACCAGGGCGCGCGGCACGATCTCGTCGATGCCGTGTTCGCGCTTGGCGGCGACGACCTGCTCACGATCGTGCGACGCGTCGAGGCGCTTGGGCTCTTCCTCGACACCGAGGACGGCGAGCATCTCCTCACCGGTACCAAGCGCGCCATCAACATCCTGCGCATCGAGGAGAAGAAGGATGCTTGCAGCTACGAGCAGCCGCCTGACCCCGGCCTGTTGAAACAACCTGAGGAAAAGGCGCTGGCTAAGACCGTGGATGAGGTCGAGCGAACGGCTGCTGCCGCCGTCGCCAAGGAAGATTTCGAGGCGGCCATGGCGGCGATGGCGAAGCTGCGCGCGCCCGTAGACGCCTTCTTCGACCACGTCACCGTCAACACCGACGATCCTGGCTTGCGCGAGAACCGCCTGCGGCTGCTTAACCGCATCCGCGCCACGACGCTCACCGTCGCCGATTTCTCCAAGATCGAAGGGTGATCGTCGTGCCGACGCACATCAGTCTGATCACCCTCGGCGTTGCCGATGTCGCCAAGGCCACGTCCTTCTACGAGCGGCTCGGCTTTGTCCGATCGAAGAGAGCGAGCCAGGAAAGCGTCAGCTTCTTCCAGGCAGGGCCCGTGGTGCTCGCACTGTGGGGCCGCGATGCCCAAAGGGACGACGCGCAGGCCGCGGAATTCTGGACCGGCAATGGCGGCATCGCGGTCGCACAAAATTTAACGAGCGAAGCCGAGGTCGATGCCATGATGGCGCGCGCCGAGGCCGCCGGCGCCCGCATCCTGAAGCCTGCCGCCAAGACCTTCTGGGGCGGCTATGACGGATATTTCGCCGATCTCGATGGTCACGTTTGGGAGGTCGCCTTCAATCCCTTCTGGGAACTCGATGAAGGCGGCCGGGTTAGATTGCCGGACTAGATCCATGCTTCAGCATCTCTTCGTCTACGGCACCTTGCGCTCCGGCTTTCCCAATCCCCTCGCCAAGCGCCTGCAAGCCCAGGCAAGGTTCGTGGGCATCGGCTCGGCGCCCGGCGTGCTATACGATTTCGGGTGGTATCCCGGAGCGATGTTCAAGGCCGATGCGAGGTCGCGGGTGATCGGCGAGGTCTTCGCGCTGAAAAATG
>DATDLA010000063.1:0-2285 GCA_036519535.1 Methyloceanibacter sp. | reverse complement strand
CCCCGACCCTCGCCGCGCGCCGGTCCGATGCGCTTGCGGACCGCTGGACTTCGGTGTTGGTATGCGCCGCGCAATTGAGGGAGCGAGGCCAAGATGAAGAATTATCTCGACGGGGGCGAGGCGATCCTCGAAGCATTTCGCAAGCTTAAGATCGATTACATCATGTCCTCGCCGGGCTCGGAGTGGTCGCCGCTCTGGGAAGCGCTGGCGCGCCAGAAGCTCGACAACAAGGCCGGGCCCACCTTCGTTGAATCCTGGCATGAGACGCTCGCCGTCAATATGGCGACCGGCTACACGCTGGTCACCGGACGGCCGCAGGCGGTCCTGCTTCACGCCGGCGTCGGCATGCTGCAGGGAAGCATGGGCGTGCACGGCGCCATGCAGAACGAAGTGCCGATGGTCGTGATGTCGGGTGAATCCCAGACCCTGGGCGAAGATCCCGATCTCGATATCGAGCAGCAGTGGTATGGCGGCCTCACCGTCGGCGGCATCGAGCGCTTCGTCGAGCCGGTGGCCAAATGGGCGCGGGCCGTCACCAGCCCCCACACGCTCTTTGAGAGCGTGGTTCGCGCCGGCGAAATGGCGCAACGCGTTCCCAAGGGACCGATCTACCTGAACGTCGCGCTGGAGCACATGCTGCACGACTGGACGCCTCCGGCAGGGATGCGCGAGGTGCCGGCGGCACCGACGGTGCAACCGCGGCAAGAGGATGTCGCGAAGGTCGTCGAGCGTCTGCTCCATGCCAAGAACCCGATCATCGTGACCGAGACCGCCGGGCGAGACCCCAAGGCGTTCTCCGCTTTGGTGGAGCTCGCCGACCTTCTTGCAATTCCGGTGATCAACGGACGCGTCAACGCTTACGCGAACTTCCCGACCGACCATCCGCTCTATCTGGGCATGGGCAATTACAAGGGGCTGGACGACGCCGATCTGGTCCTGCTCGTAGGCGGGCGCGCCCCCTGGTACCCGGCGCGGCGGCGGCCGACGAGCGGAAAGATCGTTGCCATCCAGGACAATCCGCTCAAGGGCCACATGGTCTATCAGACCCTGCATGCCGACTTGTATCTCGAGGGCGATACTGCGGGGTCGCTCAGGCTCATCAGCGCGGCGGCGAAGGCAGCCAAGATCGACAGCGCGGCGGTGAATGCGCGGCGGCAACGCTGGACGCGCGAGCACGAGAGCTACGTGGCGGCCCTGCGCGCCGAACGCGAGAAGGCCCAGAATGGAAGCGGGATCCACCCGCTCGCGCTGCTGGGCGCGCTCGGGGAGGTGATGCCCGCCGACACGATCTACATGGACGAGACCATCACGCACTCGCCGCTGCTGCGCCAGCACCTGCCGCAGACCATGCCGCAAAGTTTCTTCCGCGGTTCAGGCGGGCTGGGCCAGGGCATCGGCACCGCGCTCGGCATCAAGCTTGCCGCTCCCGAGCGCCCGGTGGCATTGCTCATCGGCGACGGCTCGTTCCTTTACAACCCCATCATCCAGGCGCTCGGCGCCTCCAAGCGCCATGCTCTGCCCATCATGATCATCATCCTCAACAACAAGAAATATGAGGCGATGCGCAAGGGTCACGTCCATCATTATCCCGACGGCGCCTCGGCCAGCAAAGACCTGCACTATGGCGTGACCATCGATGGACCCGACTACGAGCAGCTTGGGAGCCATTTCGGTTTTCACGGCGCGCGGGTCGAGACGTTGGCCGAACTCAAGGGCGCCCTGCAGGCTGCGCTTGCCGCCACCAAGGCCGGGAGGACCGCGATCGTCAACGTCCACGTGAACCGCTGAGACGCCGATCGATTAGTGTGTCGACTGCCGTCAGTCGCTCGCGCGGATCCCGGTCTCCTTGATCAGCTTCGCCCATTGCGGGATCTCGGCCTTGATGACGGCTGAGAATTCGCCCGGCGAGTTGCCGATCACCTCCGAGCCCAGTTCGGCGAAGCGCTTGCGCACCTCGGGGAGCGCGAGAATCCGCACCGTTTCGCGGTAAAGCTTGTCGATGATCGCCGGCGGTGTGCCCGCGGGCGCCACCAGGCCGAAGGACGCCGTCGCGTCGAAGCCGGGAAAACCTGACTCCGCAAGCGTCGGAAGCTCCGGCGTCGCCGCCACGCGCTTGGGCGAAGTCACGGCGAGGGCGCGCAGCTTGCCGTCCTGCACCTGCGGCAGCACCGAGGTGATGTTGCCGAAGAACATGCTGATGCGCCCCCCGAGCAGATCGGTGATGACCGGCGCCGCGCCGCGATAAGGCACATGGCGGATGTCGACGTGAGCCATCGACTTGAACA
>DATDLA010000062.1:0-3253 GCA_036519535.1 Methyloceanibacter sp. | reverse complement strand
CTGGTGGCAAAGCGTGATGCCGCCGATCACCAGCGATCGGCAGACAAAGCCGCCGATGCTTTCGGGCAGATCAGGGTCGTGATTGCCGAGGATCCAGTACCAGTCGCGGCCTTGCTGCAGCGCCGTCAATTCCTCGCGATCCTCGGCGCTGAGCCGTCCGGCGAGCTCGCTCCTGTGAAAGCTGTCGCCGAGCGCAACCACCCGGCGCGGTGCAAAATGGTCGAGGCAGGCGGCAAGGCGCTGCAGCGTGCTCCGCGTGTCGTAAGGGGGGAGCATCATGCCCCGCGCCGCGAAGGCCGCGCCCTTCTCCAGATGCAAATCGGCGACGAGAAGGGTGCCCTCAGACTCCCAGTAAAGGGCGCCGGCCGCGACTGGCAGGAAGGAATGGCCGGCGAGCTTGATCGGCGGTCGCCGTCCAGCGAGAACTTCAGACATCAAGCGCAGCATGGTCCCCCATCGCCTCCGCTATCAGTTCCTCCACAGCCTCGCGCAACAGCGCCTCGCTCGCATCCCCCGGCACGCTTTCGCGGCCAATTTCGAGCATGGCAGGCACCGCAAGCGGCGAGACTCGGTCAAGGGCAATATGCCTGATTCTTCCGCGGATCCGCTGCAAAAAGCCGCTCAGGCGTCCGACGTCGATCAGGCCGGTTGCGGCATCGGCGAAGGCCGCCCGGAGGAGAATGTGGTCGGGCTCGTGCTGGCGGAGCACGTCGTGGATGAGGTCGGAGGAGACGGTCATCTGCCGGCCGGTCTTCTCCTGCCCCGGATGGCGGCGCTCGATCAGCCCTGAGATGATGGCGCAGACGCGGAAGGAGCGCTTCATCAGGCTCGATTCGGCGAGCCAGGCATCGAGGTCGTCGCCGAGCATGTCCTCGTCGAACAGTCTGGCGAGGTCGAGCCTTCCATTCCTGATCATCTCCCCCATGTCGGAGAGCCCCCACACGCAGAGCGCATATTCATTGGCGACGAAACCGAGCGGCTTGGCGTAGCCGCGCTCGAGCCGCCGGGTGAGCAGCATGCCGAGGCTTTGATGGGCGAGCCGTCCCTCGAACGGATAACAGACGAGATAGTGTCTTTGGCCGCGCGGAAAGGTCTCGACCAGGATCTCGTCGGGGCCAGGCACGACCGACACCTCGCTCTGGATGCGCAGCCAGTCAGAGACCTGATCCGGCAGCCGCGCCCAACGCGTGCGATCGGCGAGCAGCCGCCGCACTCTGTCTGCAAGATAGGTGGAGAGCGGGAACTTGCCGCCGTCATAGGACGGCACCTTTGGCTCGGGCGCATGCGAGCGGGTGACGATGGCGTCGGTCTCCCGCAAGCCCTCGAAGCGCAGCACTTCGCCGGCGAACACGAAGCTGTCGCCTGGCACAAGCTGCTCGATGAAATATTCCTCGACCTCGCCGAGCAAACGGCCGGCGGCGAGAACCGCTGACGGCTTCAGCGCACCGCCCTGACGGCGGGCGAGCCGCACGCGCACCATGGGAGCCGCGACGATGGTGCCGACATTCAGGCGATATTGCTGGGCAAGCCGCGGATGGGCGATGCGGTAGCGCCCATCAGGCGTCTGTTTCAGCTTGGCGTAGCGCTCGTAATTGGCAAGCGCATAGCCGCCGGTCGAGACGAAGCGCACGATCTTGTCGAAGCCTTCGCGCGTGAGGCCCTGATAGGGAGAGGCGCTCGTCACTTCACGGTAAAGCTGCTCTGAATCGAAGGGCTGCGAGCAGGCCATGCCGAGCACGTGCTGGGCGAGCACATCGAGCGCACCAGGCCGCGAGGGCGCCGTGTCCTGCGCGCCTTCCTCGGCTGCCTCGAGGGCCGCCTGGCATTCCACCACCTCGAAGCTGTTCGCCGGCACGAGCAGAGCCTTGCTCGGCTCGTCGAGCCGGTGATTGGCGCGGCCAATGCGCTGGGCAAGCCTGCTCGCCCCTTTCGGCGCGCCGACATTGATGACGAGATCGACGTCGCCCCAGTCGATGCCGAGGTCGAGCGTCGAGGTGCACACCACGGCGCGGAGCTTGCCCGTCACCATCGCCGCCTCGACTTTCCGCCGCTGCCCGACATCGAGCGAGCCGTGGTGGAGGGCGATGGGCAAATTATCGTCGTTGTAGCGCCACAGCGCAGGGAACAGCATCTCGGCTTGCGAGCGCGTATTGACGAAGATGAGCGACATGCGGTGGGCCTTGATCGCCTCGTAGATCTCAGGGAGCGCATAGCGCGCCGAGTGCCCGGCCCAGGGAAGCTCTGCCTCCGAGTCGAGGATGGCGATGTCAGCCTTTGGCCCGGGCCCAGCCTCGACGATCTCGGCGAGCTTCGTGCGCGCCTGCCCCTCATGGCCGACCAGAAAGGCGGCAAGCTCCGACGGCCGCGCCACCGTCGCCGACAGGCCAATTGCCCTGAGATCCGGCGAGTGCGTGCGCAGCCGCCCAAGGTCGAGCGCGAGAAGATCGCCGCGCTTGGTCGTGGCGAGCGCGTGCAGCTCATCGATGATGACCGTGCGCAAGCCGCCGAACAGGCTCGCCGCATCGCGATGCGACAGCATAAGGGCGATCTGCTCCGGCGTGGTGAGCAGGATGTGGGGAGGGGAGAGGCGCTGGCGCTGGCGGCGGGAGGGCGGCGTGTCGCCGGTGCGGGTCTCGAGCGTAATCAGCAGGCCCATCTCCGCCACGGGCTCCGTCAAATTGCGGGCGATATCCACGGCAAGCGCCTTCAATGGCGAGACGTAGAGGGTGTGGATGCCTGCTTGGGGCTTGGCGCCTTGCCAGTTGAGATCGACCAGGCTCGGCAGGAAGCCGGCAAGGGTCTTGCCGCCGCCGGTCGGGGCGATGAGCAGCGTGTCGCGGCGCTCGCCTGCAAGGTGGAGGAGCTGAAGCTGGTGGGCGTACGGGCGCCAGCCGCGGGCGGCGAACCAGCCCGCGAACGGCTCAGGCAGCCCGGCCTCGGCCCCCGCCTCACGCCTCTTTTTCAACGCTCCCATCGTATCGACCTGCTTGACCTTGCCTTTTTCCTTCACCAATTCTGGGCATAGATTAACCCGCATCGCGATTCTCCGATGCGTATAGCGGGCAAGCGGAGCGAAAACATGGAGCGGTTCTTCGGCGGCAATCCTGGCCTAGTGCTGGTCAGGCTGGCGATCCTGTCCCTCGTCGTCGGGGTGCTGCTTGCCGCGCTCGGCTTCAGCCCGTTCGACATCCTGGAGAGCATCCGCGAGCTCGTCGCCCGCATCTACGATCTCGGCTGGACCGCGGTCGAGAAG
>DATDLA010000061.1:0-4083 GCA_036519535.1 Methyloceanibacter sp. | reverse complement strand
AGGCGCTCAGGCACGAAGCCCCTTTTGTCGGAACCACAGCCAAGCGCCTTAAAGTCGATGGCGCGCCCTCTTGCGCCTATATCCTCAAGACCTTCCACACCGCCCATGGCGGCAAGCTCTCGCTCGCACGCGTGCTCACCGGCAGCTTCGCCGACGGCACCACGTTGCATGGTGGCGCCGACGACGAGCGCATCTCCGGAATCTTCACCCTCATGGGCCAGGAGCCGACCAAGCGCGGCGAGGCAAAGGCCGGCGATACCGTCGCCTTCGGCCGCCTCGACAGCGTGAAGACTGGAGACACGCTGGTCGCCGAGAAGGCGAAGCCGCTTAAGCTCGAGACCGTGCCGCCAAGCCAGCCGGTGTTTGGCCTCGCGATCGCCGCCAAGGAGAAGAAGGACGAGGTGAAGCTCACCGCGGCCATCGCCAAGATCATCGAGGAGGATCCCTCGATCTCGCTCACCCACAGTCAGGACATGGGCGAGATGGTGCTATGGGGCCAAGGGGAGATGCACCTCCGGGTGGCGCTCGAGAAACTCACCAGCAAATACGGCATCGACGCTTCGACCAGGCCGCGCCAGATTCCCTACAAGGAGACCATCCGCAAATCGACCGAGGTGCGCGGCCGTCACAAGAAACAATCCGGCGGCCACGGGCAGTTCGGCGATGTGGTGGTGACCATCAGCCCGCGACCGCGAGGGAGCGGCTTCGAGTTCAGCGACGAGATCACCGGCGGTGTGGTGCCGAAGAACTACATCCCGTCGGTAGAGATCGGCGTGCGCGACTATCTCCACTCCGGGCCGCTCGGGTTCAACGTGGTCGATGTCGGCGTCTGTCTGATCGACGGCTCCTATCACTCGGTCGATTCCTCTGACATGGCCTTTCGCCAGGCCGGGCGTATCGCCATGAGCGAAGGCTTGCCGCAATGTTCGCCCGTGCTGCTCGAGCCGATCATGGCGGTCGAGATCGCGGTGCCCTCCGAGGCGACGGCCAAGATCAACGGCATCATCTCGTCGCGGCGCGGGCAAATCCTCGGTTTCGACACGCGGCCGGGCTGGCCGGGATGGGACCTGGTGCAGGCACAGATCCCTGAGGCCGAGATTCAGAACCTGATCGTGGAGCTCAGATCGGCGACCGCGGGCGTCGGTACCTTCAGCGCCAAATTCGACCATCTCGCCGAACTGACCGGCAAGATCGCCGACCAGGTGCTGGCCTCACGGGCTGCCAAGGCAGCCTAAACCGGGCCTCGGCGGACTTGCCGCCGGGCTTCCAGCCCGCTAGACGATTATGCCGAATATTTGAGCGACGACCATTAGACCTTCGTGAGGGTTCCAAAAATGACGATTTATCCGCAGCTTGACATCCCCGAGACGCTTGCCGCCGGCCCAGGGCCGGGGAACACCGATCCTCGCGTGCTTGAGCGCTTCGCCAAGACCGGCGTCGCCGATCACATGCAGAAGGACGTTCTGCGCGGCATGCTCGAAGCCAAGGAGATGTTGCGCGAGCTGTGGGGGACCAAGAACGTCTATACCTACGGCGTCGCCGGCACGGGCTTTTCGGGGCTCGACTGCGTGCTTTCCCTGATCCTGCCCGGCGACAAGGTGGTCGCCTTCCCCAACGGGACCTTCTCCGGCATCGACACACTGACCATCCGCATGAAGGCTGCCACCAAGGAGGAGCTGGCCGCGGATTCCCTTAACCCGAAGGCAGAGAGCGTGACGGTGATCGAGACGCCACACGGCCAGTCCGTCACCGGCGATACCGTCGACAAGGCGCTCGCGAAGCACAAGCCGATGTGGGCCTTCATGGCCCATTGGGAGACCGGCTCAGGCCGCATCAACGACCTGAAAGGGTTTAGCGACGCCTGTCTCATGCACGGCGTGATGGGGATCGTCGATGCGGTGTCGAGCCTCGGCGTCGCCGACTTCAACATCGACGACTATCCGGGGGTTGTCGCCTGGGCGTCGTGTCCGCAAAAGGGCGTGCTTTCGCTGCCGCTCACTTATGCGCCGGTCAGCTTCACCGACAAGGCCATCGAAATGGTGCGCGAGCGCGGCTGCCGCACCTATGTCAACCACCCCATCCTCGACGCGCGCCATTGGGGCATCATCGACGGCAAGGACACCCCGACGCCGGCCTATCACCAAACGCATTCCTGTTATGCGGTGGCCGCGTTCCACGAGGCCTTGCGCATCATCCTGGGCTACGGCCGGCGCCGCAAGGCGTCCGATTACGCCTATCACGAGAAGGCGCTGCGCCAGGCGGTAGAGGCCATGGGCTGCGACGTCACCTCCAACATGACGAGCCTCATCGTGCTCAATCTGCCGGGCAAGCTCAAGGGCAAGGAGAAGGAGCTCGTGCAGGGCGCCCGGGCGCAAGGCTTCGGCATCTGGCCGACCATGTCGGAACCGGTTCAAGTGCGCATCGGCATTCTCAATCAGCTGTCGCCGGAGCAGATCGCCGAGATCGGCGGCCGCTTTGCCGACGCCATGCTTGCCATGGGCGCCGATTTCGACAAGCAGAAGGTGATGAACCAGCTCAAATCCTACTACGCCAAGGCCGCGTAAAGCACCCTGACGCAATGCAAAAAGGCGAGGTGCTGCGGCAGCTCGCCTTTTTCTTTGCCTAAAGTCGCCGGATTTGCGGCGCAGGAGTGATTGACGGAGATGCGGTCTACTCACGGCGCCGAGCGGAGTAATATCCCGAGCGCCGGGGAGTGCGGCCAGGGGAGCTTCCACATGAACGCATTGCGCGCCCTAGTCCTGATGTCATTTGCGCTGTTGGCAACGGTCGCGGCGCCGCAAACCGCCGGCGCGGCTTCGGCCGTCCAGATCAACGCCGACGCCAATGCAACGCTGCAGAGCTTCGTCGCTCAAAATCCGTCCGCGCGCGAGCTTGGCCGGAAAGCTGCAGGCGTTCTGGTGTTTCCCTCGGTGATCAAGGCAGGCCTGGGCATAGGCGGGGAATATGGAGAAGGGGTCCTCATCATCAGGGCAGAACCGGCGGGCTACTACAACATCATCTCGGCCTCATTCGGCTTCCAGCTCGGGGTTCAATCGAGGTCGGTGATCATCATGTTCATCACCCAAGAGGCGCTCGCCGGATTCCAGAACGCCTATGGTTGGAAGGTCGGCGTCGATGGATCGGTCGTGGTCGTCACGGTCGGTGCCGGAGGAGCCATCGATACCGACACGCTCACCAGCCCGGTCATCGCCTTCATTTTCGATGCGCAGGGACTGATGTACAATTTGAGCCTCGAGGGCTCGAAGATCAGCCGCATCACCCGCTGATCCTCGCCGGCTGCCCGGGGACAACGACGCTACCGGCTTCGCGACCTGGTCCGGCGCGTCTCCCGTTAAGCACGGAACGGACCCCTTGGTTTCCGCGTTAGCGGGGGAGGCGGCCAACTTTGCATCGTTCTCGGCTGAGCGACGCTCAGCGGCAAAGGCGGCATCTTCGGTTGGGGAAACATCTTCGTGTCCGATGCCAAGGACAACCTCGATCCTATTGAACTCGCTCAGGGAGAAATCTTCCGGTCGAAAGACGTTGTCGCGTCGGCAACCCAGGACCTCGATCAACACGACCGGTGGCTCAAGGACTTTGTCGCCTCCGAGAAGCGGAATCGGGCGCGGCATGCCCGCTGGGTCAAGCGCCAGCAGGCAAAAGAGCGACGCCAACTCGCTCGCCAACGCTTGCTGCGGTCGGCCAGACGGGGCGCCTTGTCCGTTGCGGTCTTCGTTCGCTCGGTATTTTTGTCCTTGCGGAATGGGCTCGCTTATCTCGGCCACCTGACTTGGAAGAGCGCCGCGTGGATCGCGTTCTCCGCTTACGCTCTTTCGGCCCTGGTGCTGAAACGGCTGTCGCTCGGCGTCTCCTGGATGTCGGCCAGAACACGCGCCGTTGCGCTTGCATCCCTGAGAGCGATTTCGGCTGGCTCCATGTGGGTCGCCGCGAGGGCGAAGGCGTTGACGATCGCCTCGTTCAGGCTGTTGGCGATGAGCTCTTCCTGGGCGTGGGGCAAGATTCGCACTCTGGCGTTCGCTTCGCTCCGCGCCACTTCGATCAGCGCGTCCTGGATCGCGGCGA
>DATDLA010000060.1:0-2445 GCA_036519535.1 Methyloceanibacter sp. | reverse complement strand
TATCTGCGCGAGCTTGGCGAGAACAAGGAGGAGCGCTTTCAGGACTATCTCGCCGAGCTTGCCGCCAAGCGCCTCTCGCGCTGATCATAGCCGCTAGAGGTGGGTCTTTTCCTTGTCCTCCTCACCGGTCCCGCGGTTCAGTCGGTACAAACTCCCCTCCGGCCCGTCGGTCAGCACATAGAGGACGCCGCTCGGATCGATGCGCACATCGCGCAAGCGTCCCAGCCGGTGTTCGAGAAAATGCTCTTCGCTCACCGTACAGCCGGCACCGAGCGTCAGCCTAACCAGGGTTTCCGCCGCGAGCGTGCTGATCCAGATGATCCGGTTGGCGGGATCGGGTTCCAGCGCAAGCCCCGAGGGAGCAATGGAGACCGGCACCCAATAGTGCACCGGCTGCTCCAGTCCAGGCCGGGCACCCTTTCCATCGCCGACGGGGCGCCCAGAATAATCGACACCGTAGCCGATCAGCGGCCAGCCGTAGTTGCGGCCGGGAAGACTGAGATTGACCTCGTCGCCTCCCCGCGGGCCATGCTCGTCGGACCATAGCTCGCCCCGCCTCGCATCGAAGGCGAGCCCTTGCGGATTGCGATGGCCATAGCTCCAGATCTCGGGCCGTGCGCCGACCCGCCATCTGAAGGGATTGCTCTCCGGGATCGAGCCGTCGGTGCGAATGCGGATGATCTTGCCCTCGTCATTGGAAAGGTCCTGTGCCGGATCGCCGCTCCACCTGTCGCCGATGGTTAGGAAGAGGTAGCCGTCCGGGGTCACGGCGAGCCGCCCGCCAATCTGCTCGGTCCGCGGTCCGGCCGTGCTCTCGAACAGAACGTGCTGATCGGTGAGAGTTTCGTTCCGCTCGTCGAGCTTGGCCTTCATCACCCGCATCCTGGAGGCCTGCTCTTCACCCACGAGATAGGACAAATAGACCGTGCCGTTGCGAGCGTAGTCAGGATCGACAGCGACATCGATCAGACCGCCATGCCCGAGGGTCAGCACCTCCGGAACGCCGGTTATGGCGCGGGTCTCGCCGCCGGCCCTGACAAGCTGCAGCCGCCCCGACTTTTCAGTGACGAGGAACGAGCCGTCGGGCAGAAATCCGACCGAACGCGGCTCTCCGAACGGGCCGGCCACCCGCTCGGAGATCAGTTGCGGCCCCTCAGCCAGAACGACCTCGGCCTCTCCCGAAGGAGGGATGGTTATGGTCTTGCCCGGCGGGCAGCCGAGTGGAGAGTCGGGGATCAGCGGCGAGGCGCCGGCAAACTGCGCAGTGACCAAGGCAACGAGCGTCACGCAACTCGATACACATTTCATGCAAGTCCCCCCAACCGGCTGGCGATGGCGTGGAAAGGCCGACCTTGACGCGGCCCGAAAGAACTTTGGCCCCGAACGCTGCTATTTCCCCCGTCATAATCTTGAAAGGTGCCTAAATTGGGGGAACTATAGAGCGGGCCTGGGTCGCCCAGCCAAGACTCTGTCATGGCTTTGTCATGTGGGCTGCGGTAGTCCGTCGCAAAAGCGTGACAATCCCAGGGCAATGATGGAGGCGCTCTATCTCAGCGGTATGTCGAATGATTCGCTTCGTCGTGGGGGAAAGGCATTGATCGATCGGGTAGAACGCCCCGTCTCCCCACTTGCCGCGAGCCTGCCGGCAAGGGCCGGCGCCGCCATGCTGCGCGGCCTGCACGAGCTTGCCGCCAGGCTGTGGTCCTCGCTTTGGCTGATTGTGGCGGTCGCCGTGATCATGGCGTCGCTCGTGGTCGTCGCCCACCTCTCGCTCCCCTTTGCCATCGCCGCGTTCCTCGGCTTCGTCGCCTCGGTCGCTCTGTTGCCGCGTCAGGAAATCGATGACGCCGAGGGGAGCGAACTCGCGCAGCTGACGAGTTCGGCGAGGTCGAGCTCGCGCATGAGGGTGATCGCCGAGGCCCTGCCGGATCCCGCCATTCTGCTCAATGCGGCGGGGCAGGTGCTTTACTGCAACGCTCCGGCGAGGGGTCTCTTCGCCTCTTTGCGCGAAGGCAGCCACATCTCCTCGGTGATCCGCACCCCGGAATTCCTGGACGCCGTCACCGCGGCACCCTTGCGCGGCCGTGCCGTCACCGTGACCTATGCCGAAAGAGTTCCCGTGGGCCGGCGCATGGCCGCGACCGTGGCGCCGCTCACCCGCGGATCGGAACCGGGCAGCGACATCCTCGTGCTGCTGCGGGATTTGACCGAGGTCGAGCGCATCAACCAGATGCGCGCCGATTTCATTGCCAATGCGAGCCACGAGCTTAGGACTCCGCTTGCCTCGCTGCGCGGCTTCATCGAGACGCTGCAGGGCACCGCCAAGGACGACCCCAAGGCGCGCGAACGCTTCCTTGCCATCATGGCCGAGCAGGCGTCGCGCATGACGCGCCTGATCGACGCATTGCTCTCGCTCTCCCGCGTCGAGATGAATGCCCACGTTCC
>DATDLA010000059.1:0-2673 GCA_036519535.1 Methyloceanibacter sp. | reverse complement strand
GCTGTCCCAACGCAAATCTCCGCCCTCGGCAATCGTGGCATCGCGCGCTGGCGCCTGAGCAACTTGCATGCGGCCATCGACGACTTCAACGCCGCCCTGAGGCTCTCTCCTGAAGAGGCCATGATCTACAACAATCGCGGCAATGTGCTGCTCGAGCTCCGCCACTACGAAGAGGCCGCCAAGGACTTTGGCCAAGCCATCGCGCTCGTCCCGAACTACGGCCAGGCCTATAACAACCGCGGCAATGCCAGGTTCCTCCTCGGCGACCATGCAGCGGCCATCGCCGATTACACCAAGGCGGTCGCGCTCATGCCGGGGAACGCGGTGCCGTTCAACGGGCGGGGGAAGGTCCAGCTCGCACTGAAGCGTCCGGCCGGCGCGCTCCGCGACTTCTCGCGGGCGATCGTTCTCAACGCGCGATATGGCCAGGCTTACGCCAACCGGGCCGAGGCCCTCATGGCGCTCCGCCGCTACACCGACGCGGTCGACGACTACAGCTCGGCAATCGAGTTCGGCGCCGCGACGGCGCAAACCTATCTTGGCCGGGCTGCGGCTTACACATCATTGAACAAGCCCTGGAAGGGCTATGCCGACTTGGCCAGGGCGAGAGAACGCGACGCGGCCTTGGCGCCGGCGGCGGCCGAACAGACAGGATCGCTCCCGGCAAGCGCCAAGACGTCTTCCGCCGCGGAGAGTCCCTGTGAGGGAACCGGCCGTCTTGGCGACGGGTCACTGAGCTTTGCGCGCGTCGCTGACACTCGCCATCCCGCCCCGCCGAATTCGCTTCTGCTTCGCGCCAGCAACGAGGTCTCGATCGGAAACGCGGAGCCAGAGGACCCCGCCGACGGGGATGGAGTTCCCTGCGACTCTGACGACACGCAAGCGATCGATCCGCCCTCGCCCGCGGCCGCCGAACCCTCTGCCGGCCGTCCAGTGGGTACGGAGCTTGAGGGTTGGACTGTCGCGCTCACTGAGGCCGGCCAATATGTCGCGACGAATTCCGACTATCCAAAGTTGCGTCTTGGTTTGGAGATGTACGGCGAAGGCGAGCCGGAACTCCTGAACTGGCAGGTTCTCAAGGGAACGCTGCGCGGCATCGGGCTGCTTCATTATTATGCCGGCGCCTCGCCCGAGGGAGGGCGTCTGGAATACATCGCCGTCGTCGATCTTTGGGCGAAGAAGCTGATCGCGATCGAACCTGGCCGTTGGGGAGAGCTGCAGGCGCAATGGACCTGGAGCGATTCCGGCGTCGTGGTGGTGGACCCGCAAGGGGTACCGAGCCGGGTCGAGGTGCGCGACGGGGCCCAAACGCGGGTCGCGACCTATGAGCGCCCGGCGCATCTGAAGCGCATCAAACGGGTGAGCCGCCCGGTTCTGCCAAGATTCTCATATCGCCCAGCAAGACGCATGATGCCATTCCGCTACGGCTTCAACCCCTATGCCTTCCGCTGAACTCTTTTCGGCACAGCGCGACCTGTAGCAATTCTGCCGCATGCGGCAATTCATTCTGAGCATTTCAACAATAGCGCGGCACAAAACTCGGTTCACGGCGTTGTCCTCATGGGCAGGCACCGCCTGGAGCAGAGATTATGAGTGACGTTAAGAACGGAAACCGCAATCGTGCCCTCATCGTGGAAGATGAGTTTCTGATTGCGCTCGATCTCGAAGCCGCAATGACAGGCCTTGGCTTCGAAATTTGCGGACTCGCCCCCAATGCCGAAGAGGCCCGCTCGCTGGCCATGAACCATCTGCCGGACGTCGTTCTCGTCGATGTCTATCTCGGAGGAGCCCGCGAAGGGATCGAGACCGCGCGGTGGCTCCGCGACGTGTGCGACGCTTCGGTGGTGTTAGTGACCGCTCATACCGATGACGCCACCCTCGAGCGCATCCGGGAAGTGGTGCCGGGATCCCCGATTCTGGCAAAGCCCGTCTATCGCGAGAGCTTGGCTGCGGCCGTCGCCGAGGTGGTTCACTAGCCGCCTAGCGTGGCGGCGCCTTGAACGGCTTAAGCCTCAGCCGCGTGCGGTGGATCTCCGCCGGCGCACTGTCAGGCGCGAGCCCGCGATAATAGAGCTTCTGCCATTTGTCCGATTGCGCTTCGGAGCCGGGCCGGTTCAGATCGATGTGAAGCGGGCGCGGCTCGCCGTCCACGCATCGTGCTGGCGCTTCAGCTCAGGGTCGGCGGAGAGCACCTCAAGCTCAGGCTCCAGCCTCTCCAGCGCGCCGCAGCTCACAGGAAAGGTATGGCAATACGGCTCGCCCTTCTCGAAGCGGACCGGCGTGCCCGGCCGGGTGAACATCCAGTTCATGGTGAAGCTGTAGGGCGACCAATCGGTCTCGATGATGCCGAACAGCGCCGCGATCCCGTCCTTCGGCCGATTGATGGGGCCCTGCACCATCAACTCGGCGCCGGGCTCGGTGCGGAACAGGCACGGCAGATGGACGGTGAGGATGCCGTGGGCCGAAATGGCTGACGGCGGGCGCCGTCGTGCCCGGATCGGCTTGGATGATGATGGCGTCGTTCGTGGTCTTGCCGTTCCACATCGCGAGAAAGCCCGCATTGCACAGAACCTCCCACCCATAGGCATTGGCGATGTTGAGCGGGAGGCAGCGATAGGCGTAGCGCTGGTTGGTTGCCTCCATCCAGTCGCGCTCGACGGGCGCGGGGCGAAT
>DATDLA010000058.1:0-2855 GCA_036519535.1 Methyloceanibacter sp. | reverse complement strand
GGCGAAGTTCTCGCCCACCGGAAGGTACCCGGTATAAGCAGCCGCGCTCACCACCAGCATCGGCAGGAAGACGCGGAAGCCGGTCGCCGCCGCGAGCCCGACGCCAAGGGCAATTGAGAGTGCAAGATCAAGGTCGGACATACGGCCACCTATTTCGCCGATGGGCCAAATAATGCCCAGGTCGCAAAGAATGATGCGGCCTTTGACGCCAGATTCGCTTACGCCTCGGAACCGTCCAGGTCCAGGGATTCGCTGACACCATGACTTTCCAGAGCATCTGCAGGTCGGCAGGAGGCCTCCTGGGCGCCCTTGTGCTGGCGGTAGGCTTCATGGCGCCTGCGGCGGAGGCGCAAGACGCCGCGCCGCTTGGATGCGTCACGGCGCCCACGTCGCCGCTCGTCGTCAACGTCAAGAACAAGGGCGCCAAGGGCGACAGACGCACCGACGATACCGAAGCGATTCAAGCCGCGATCGATGACGTCGGAGGGACTGGGGGCACCGTGCTCGTGCCGGGCGGCACCTATATGGTCGACGCGGTTGATAAGCAGCGGCGCCTTGCGCTCAGGACCGATATGACCCTGGAGCTCGCCAAGGACGCAATCCTCAAGGCGATCCCCAACGACTCGCGGAAATATTCCGTGCTCTCCATCTCGGACGTGTCGAACGTCGCCGTGGTGGGTGGAACGATCGAAGGCGATCGCACCGAGCACCAAGGCAAGGCGGGCGAGGCCGGCATGGGAATCCGCATCGATCGCGGCGCCAAGGACATCACCATCACCGGCGTGACCTCACGCAAGATGTGGGGCGACGGCTTCTATGTCGAGGACGCCAAGAACACCAAATTCTGCTCGGTGACCGCCGACAACAACCGCCGGCAGGGACTGTCCATCGTCGAGGCTGACGGCGTGCTGGTGACGGATTCGATCTTCAGCAACACGCATGGGACGCGCCCGAGCGCCGGCATCGATCTCGAGCCAGATCAGCCGTCGCAGAAGATCGTCAACATCCGCATTGAGAAGTCGAAGTTCCTGAACAACGCCGGCCCTGGGATCGAGATCGCCGGCAAGAGGGGCGCCGTCGCCAAGGTCGAGCTTTCGCGTAACATGTTCAGAGGCAATCGCCCCATCCTGGTCGAGAATGCGCCTGAAGTGCTCGCCTCTGCGATCTGCGGCAACCGGCAGGTCACCTCTGAGAAGGCGTCGTCAGAAGGATTGAACGCCTTCGCCGACCCGATCGACATCGTCGTCCACCAAAACGACTGCCAGGATGGGAGCGACATGCGCTTCGAGGTCAACCGGCAAACGCGCAAGAAAAACAAGTGAGCGTCATTCGCCTTTGGGGGCGAGCAAGGCGACGGCAACCGCTGGGGCGCAGCACGCGGCCATTTCGCGGGCCTCTGGCGCCGCATCGATGAGATCGCTGAAATTGAGGTAGGGGCGGCCGGCCCGGTCGGCCAGCCGCTTCGCTACGAAGCGACCGCAGCCAGCGCCGATCACCGGCGCAGCTGACGGAAAGGCGTCTCGCTCGGCGAGATTGCGCGCCGCATGTTCCATCTCGGCAAGTTGGCAGTCGGCGAAATACCACGCGAGCGCGGTCCACTCGGCAAGCTTAGCCTCGCTTGCGTCGCGCCCCAGCATGCGGGCGAGCCGCGCCGCGCTTTCCGCCGGGCTCTTCCCCCGCTGATCGGCGGCAGGGTAGGGGTCTGCATCGTCCGGCAGGTCGCTCGCGAGCCGCCAGACATCGGCCATGGTGGCGAAGCGCTCCGCCACGATCCTCTGCACCCGGCCCCTGAACGGCGCGGAGTGCGCCACGGCCATCACCGGCGTGCGGACCACGCCGGTATAGAGCAGCTCGCCTTCGGTCAGGCGCTCGGCGTCGGTGGCGCCACGGGCGGCAACCGTTCCGGCTTTGATCGGGATGAGGTCGGTGGTCGTCGTCCCCACATCGACAAGGAGTCCAGCAGCATGGTGCCGGGCAACCAGGGAAGCGGTCGCATGCCAATTGGCCGAGGCCACTTCGAGCGTGTGGCGCTTGGCGTCCTCGGGAGCAAGGAAACCGGCTTCGCCGGCGTAGATCAGAAGCGGCTGCGCTCCCACCGCCTCAAGCATCAGATCGACCAGATAGGCGACACCCTCTGCCCGGTCGCCGAAAACGTCAGACAGCTCTCCGGTCATGGTGACGGCATGAAGCGCGGGAAGCGCGATCTGCGCCAGCGCGGCCTCGACGGCGGCGTCGAACTTGCGGCGCTCGGGGACGATCGGGCAGGGGATTTGGGCGACGGACCTAACACGTCCGTCTTCAATGGAGGCGAGCTTGACATTGGCGCCGCCCAGATCCCAGCCGATCGCTCTTGTCATTGCGGTCCGCCTTGCTGTCCTGGCGCGAGGACTTGTGCTGACATTGCCTCTCGTTCCGTCATACCGGCGAAAGCCGGTATCCAGCCTATTCGCATATTTTCAAACTGGATTCCGGCTTTCGCCGGAATGACGCCAAATGGGGTCCGGTGGAGATAAAGCCGGGCAATGACAAAAGCGGTGGCTGTCGCGTAAGAGTAACAACATGAACGACTTCGCCATCATTCCGGCCCTCGACTTGAAAGGCGGGGCTGTCGTCCATGCACGCGGCGGGGCGCGCGCCGAATACCGGCCGATCGAGACCCCGCTTGGCGCCGCCGACGATCCGATCGCCGTCGCCCGCGCCCTCCTCGCCGTGACCGGCTCGGCCGCGCTCTATATCGCCGATCTCGACGCTATCGAGGGCGTCGGCAATCATTTCGACGTTTGCCGCGATCTCTCGAGCGCCCTTCCGGGCAGCGAACTCTGGATCGATGCAGGTTTCACCAATGTCACCGACTG
>DATDLA010000057.1:0-3008 GCA_036519535.1 Methyloceanibacter sp. | reverse complement strand
GTGACCGGGACGGCGAAGGACGACACCATCCATGCCCGGATCTCCGGCGACAAGTTCTCCGGCCGCATGAGCATCAACGTTGCCGATGGGGGCCTCGAGATCAACATCATTCAGCTCAACGAGGACACCGGCACCTATCGTCCGGCAGCGAGCGTGTCCTTGCACCGCTAACAGCGCAACGCGCCTAAAAGAATCAGTTTCGGGCAGCCAGGGCACCGGGTCATGGTGCGTTGCAAAAGCGCCACACACGCCTGCAAAGATTTCGCCACAATCGGTCAATTGTGACAGGGCTACGCCGTAGATTTGAGCCTGGAATCGTCGGCGGCAAACGGCTTACCCGTCCATCTATGCTCCTAGAATTGCTATATAAAATGGCTTCGAGCCGGAGCTGATGAAGGCCTGAGACCGCCTCTCTGGCATTTCGGCAACAGCGGCCGCTCCTTTTGCGTCAGCAACCTTGTCCAATGTTGAATGAGCCTCGCGGGCTGGGCTAGCTTTTCATCACGACGACGGCGGGGCCGGGGGCCAGACGCCAGAAGCGTAAGAAAGACTGAAGCGCGCGAGATCTTGAGGGAACCTGATCTTCGACACTAGCGGCTTAGGAACAAAATGGGGGGGCGAGCCAGAGCCCATCTAAAAGGCGATGCCTTTGGAGTTCGGCTCGTTTCGCAGGGAAGACCGGCCCGGGCATTCCGGGCCGGTTCTTTTTGAGTCACAGGCCAAGGCGCGCGAGCGTCCGCTCGATCGGCGGAAGATAGGCCGAGCCGAACAACCTCACATGCACGAGCGTCGGGTAGAGCTTGTAGAGTGCTGACCGCAGCTCGTGAAAGCCGGGCTCCAAAGGCAGCAGAGCCTCATAGGCCTCGAAGAAGGCCTGCCCGAACGTTCCGAACATGGTGGTGAAGGCGAGCTCGATCTCGGGGTGCCCGCAATAAATCGCCGGATCGACGAAGCCGGCAATTCGCTGCCCGCGCACCAGCACGTTTCCGGTCCACAAATCGCCGTGCAGCAGGCTAGGGTGCCGGGGCTCGCTGAGATAGGTGTCGAGCCGCTCCGCCAGCCGCTCGAGCCGCATGAGGAGCTTGGCCGGCAACTTTCCTTCAGCTTGGGCGGCACGAGCCATGGCGAGCAGCCGATGATCGCGGAAAAAGGGGATCCAGCGATCCATTTGCGGGTTCGGCTGCGGGAGCGGCCCGATCGCCGTGTCGCGCTCATAGCCGAAGGAGGCGCGGGGCACGGCATGCAGCGCCGCGATCAGCAGGGCGGCGTGGCGCTCGACTTGAGGCGTGATGCCGCCCCCGTCCGTCTCGATGAAATCCATGACGAGGAGATCAGACTCTGAGAGGTGGACGGCGGGGACCGGTAGCGTCGAATGGCGGGCGAGTTCGCCGAGCATGTAGGCCTCAAGTCGAAGATCGAGTCGTGCCGGCGCCTGGAGCGCTTTGACGGCGAACCTCCGCCCGTCGGCGAGATCGACCTTGAAGCCCTGAAGCCCAAAGCCGACCGGCATCGGTGCGATCGCCGTCACGCTCACGCCGAGCGCTGTCCTGAGCCGGTCTTTTACCATCAACGCGTCCATGGCGTCCGTTACGGCGCGGCGTCTTTTGTCACAAGCCTGAAACAAAATCACTTTAGGTCCGGATTCTTAGAAATGAGAACGGACATCCATGACGTGCAGCACCCCGGGACGAAGCGCTATCGCACTCTTTTTGTCTCGGACTTGCATCTAGGCACCAAGGCCTGCCAGGCCGAAGCCTTCCTCGATTTTCTGCGCGACACCGAAGCCGACCGCATCTATCTCGTCGGCGACATCGTCGATTTCTGGCGCATCAAGCGCGGCGCCTACTGGCCGCAAGCCCACAACGACGTACTGCAAAAGCTGCTCCGCCGGGTACGCAAGGGCAACGATCTCATCTTCATCCCGGGCAATCACGACGAGGCCATGCGCGACTATTGCGGCGCGCGGTTCGGCGGCATCTCCATCGAGCGCAACGCCATCCATGTCGGCGCCGACGGCAGGCGCTACCTCGTCATGCATGGCGATGAGTTCGACGTGGTGGTGCGCTACGCCAAATGGCTCGCCCTGTTCGGCGATTGGAGCTACGAGGTGGCGCTGTGGGCGAACACCCATTTCAACGCCGTCCGCCGCTGGTTCGGCATGCCCTATTGGTCGCTCTCGGCCTATTTGAAGCACAAGATGAAGCGGGCGGTGAACTATATCGGCGAGTTCGAGGCGGCGCTTGCCGCGGAAGCCCGCAAGCACGGGGCGCAAGGCGTGATCTGCGGCCACATCCATCATGCCGCCATGCGCCAGGTCGGCGACGTGCTCTACATCAATACCGGCGATTGGGTCGAAAGTTGCACTGCGGTGGGCGAGACCGAGGATGGACTGTTCGAGATCATCCGCTGGTCGCCCCATCCGATCCGCACGAGTAGGGTCGAAAACCCCATCGAGGAGCTCGAGGCTGCCGCTTGATGCGCGTGCTCGTCGCCACCGACGCCTGGCATCCCCAGGTGAATGGAGTGGTCCGCACCTATGAGCGGCTGGCCGTGGAGGCAGGCAAGCTTGGCTTCGAGATCGTCTTCCTCGCGCCGTCGGCCTTCCGCACGCTCCCCTGTCCAACCTATCCGGAAATTCGCTTGGCGCTCGCCGGGCCGCGCGCCATTGCCGCGCATATCCAGAAAGCCAAACCCGATTTCATCCACATCGCCACGGAGGGGCCGATCGGTCTGATGACGAGGCGCTATTGCCGCAAGACCAAATGGCCTTTCACCACGAGCTATCACACCCGCTTTCCCGAATATGTCTCGGCCAGGCTGCCGGTGCCCGAATCCTGGTGCTACGCGCTGCAGCGCCGCTTCCATAACGGCGCCGCCGGCACCTTCGTCGCCACGCAATCGATTGAGAATGAGCTCCACGCCCGCGGCTTCGAGCGGCTGATGCGGTGGTCGCGCGGCGTGGACACCGAACTGTTCCGGCCGCGCAAAGTCCGCCTCTTCGGTGAGCC
>DATDLA010000056.1:0-2336 GCA_036519535.1 Methyloceanibacter sp. | reverse complement strand
CGCTGCAATCAGCTTCGCCAATGCTTCGGCAAGACCGGCGTGACGGCCCGCGAGGGCGACAAATAGCGCAGGATTCGGGGCCTCGGAGTGAGATTGCGCAAAGCGCGTTCGCCCCGTAAGCTGCGCTTCATGAGGGATGCGCCAATGCGAATTGGGGGGGCGCTTTTCGGCGTCTTGATCTGCGGAAGCCTTGCGTTCCAGCCGTCGCCGGCGCGCGCCCAGGAGCGAACCTTCCTGGACGGCCCGAGCGGCCCGACCGTCGACGACTATCTGCAGCAGGCCGGCCCAGAGGCCAAGATGGTCCCCCAGGGCTCGCTCAAGCTCGACGGCAGGAGCGTGAACTGCGGCAAGCGGCCGACGGTGCTCAACTCCAATTTCGACAGCTGGGGCGGCGCCTTCCCGGGCTTCGTCATCCTCAACACCAAGAAGATCAGCGGCCTCTCCACCGCGGTGAAGCTCTACATCTATTCGCATGAATGCGGCCACCAGTTCGAAGGGCCTGACGAGACCAAGGCCGACCTGTTTGCCATCAGGCGCGGCGTGAAATGGGGCTGGCTCGACGCCGTGGGCATGGAGGAAATCTGCACCTTCATCTCGACGCTGAAGGGCGATGCGGTGCATCCGCCTGGCCCACAGCGCTGCGAGACCATGCGCAACTATTATAAGCAGCTGATCGAGAGCGGCACCAGCCAGTCGGCGAGCGCGCCGGCGGCGGAGCCAGCCTCGAAGCAGAAGGCTCAGGCGCTCGCGCCGCAATAGGCCGTTTTCTAACCGCACACTCTTGTCATCGCCGGGCTTGTCCCCGCCATCCACGTCTCTATATTGCCGATACTTTCGAAAATTCGTGGATGCCCGGGACTTCGCCCGGGCATGACGAACTGGGCAAACGGTTTATGGAAAAATTCACCACGCTCACGGGCATCGCGGCGCCCTTGCCGATGATCAATGTCGACACTGACATGATCATCCCGAAGCAATATCTGAAGACGATCAAGCGCACCGGACTTGGCAAAGGCCTGTTCGCCGAGCTTCGCTATGACGAAGAGGGCAAGCCGCATCCCCACTTCGTGCTGCACAAGGCGCCCTACCATCAGGCGACCATCCTGATCACCGGCGAGAATTTCGGCTGCGGCTCGTCGCGCGAGCACGCGCCCTGGGCGCTGCTCGATTTCGGCATTCGCTGCATCATCGCGCCAAGCTTCGCCGACATCTTCTACAATAACTGCTTCAAGAACGGCATTCTGCCGATCGCCTTGCCGCAGACCGAGATCGACAAGCTGCTTGACGATGCCTCGCGCGGGCCGAACGCCACCATCACCATCGATCTTCCCAACCAGGAGATCAGAGGCCCTGATGGTGGCGTGATCCGATTCGACATCGATCCGTTTCTCAAGCGCTGCCTCATGGAAGGCCTCGACGATATCGGTCTCACGCTGGAGAAGGCCGAGCATATCGACAGCTTCGAGACAGAGCACCGTACCCGCCGCCCCTGGGCTTAGGCGTAGGGTGGGCAAAGGCACTCTGCGCCGTGCCCACCGGTGGGATCCCGCGTGGGCAACGGCAGGCCCACTCTTACTCAAACACGATCGGCTTTGAGCTCTGCTCGACCAGCGTCTTGCCGTCGCGGGTGATCGTGACCTTCGCGTGATAGCTGCCGTCCGGCCAGCCGCCTGCAGGAACGCCACGCTTGCCAGCCTGCAACAGGAGCTTCGCCTGGTCCTCGCCAACGGTCTGCGTATTGTGCATCAGCGATCTGTCCTCGTTGAACAGCGCGATCTCGACGGTGTCACCCTTCTTGAGGTCGCCGGCAAGGACATAGGCCACCGCAGGCGTATTGAACTTCGGCGCCTTCAGCGCCTCGCCCTTTTCGATCTCCTCTTGGGTGGCCTCGTGGTCGGTGATCCCCAAGGCGAGCACCTTGGTATCCTCGGCCCACGCTGTTGCCGCCATCCCGCAAATCAAGGCCAAAGCAAAGAGCGCCCTTGTCAGCATTTCCGTCTCCCATTAGGCAAAGCCGCCAGGACCTCTTCGTCTCTGACGCGTGGCCTTGTCCGAAAGGTCTCGCAACTTTTCGGCACCACGCTCTAACACAGGACGCGCGCCAGGCATGACATACAAACTTCTGCTGCTCCCCGGCGACGGCATCGGCCCCGAAGTCATGGCCGAAGTCGAGCGCGTGGTCGCTTGGGTGAATGCGCGCGGGGACGCCAAGATCGAGACCGAGACCGGCCTGGTCGGCGGCTGCGCCTACGATGCGCATGGAGAGGCGATCTCTGATACGACCATGCGACGCGCATCTGCCGCCGATGCGGTGATGCTCGGCGCCGTCGGCGGCC
>DATDLA010000055.1:0-8113 GCA_036519535.1 Methyloceanibacter sp. | reverse complement strand
TCCGGCCGCGGCGATAAGGACTTGGATTCCGTTGCAAGCTATCTGAGCGCCGAGACGCGGAGGGCAAGGTCTCGGCCAGGATCGCCAGCATGAGTCGCATCGAACCACGCTTCGCCGCGCTGAAGCGAGACGGCCGCGCCGGCCTCGTCACCTTCATCACCGCCGGCGACCCGGACGAGGCAAGCTCGCTCAAGCTGCTCAAAGCGTTGCCGGGCGCGGGCGCCGACATCATCGAGCTCGGCATGCCCTTTTCCGATCCCATGGCGGATGGGCCTGCGATCCAGGCCTCCTCGCAGCGGGCACTTGCCGCTGGTCAGACCATGGTCAAGACCCTTCGCATGGTTAAGTCCTTCCGCGAAAACGACAATTCCACCCCCATCGTGTTAATGGGCTATTACAACCCCATATATATCTATGGCGTGGATCGCTTCCTGAAGGACGCGGTCGCCGCCGAGGTCGATGGTTTGATCGTGGTCGACATGCCGCCAGAGGAAGATGCCGAGCTTCGCCCGCCTGCAAGCGAGGCGGGGCTGAACTTCATTCGCCTGGCTACGCCGACGACGGACGCGAAGCGCCTGCCGACGGTGCTCGCCAATACCTCTGGCTTCGTCTATTACGTGTCGATCGCCGGGATTACGGGCACGGCTGCGCCGGATCTTGCCGATGTTGGCGCCCACGTGGCCCGCATCAAGGCGGCAACCAAGCTCCCCATCGCCGTCGGCTTTGGCGTGAAGACCAAGGAGCAGGTGAGCGCCATTGCCAAGCTCGCCGAGGGCGTGGTGGTCGGCTCGGCGCTTGTGTCGGCGATCGCTCAAAGCCTCGATGCCGAAGGCAAGGCGACGCCCGAAACCGGCCCCAAGGCTCTGGCGCTCGTGGAGCAGCTGGCTTCGGCGCTCCGCCAGCCCGCTGCCGCCGCCGCGCTTTAGGCACGATTTCGAGTTTAAGGTGAGTGTTGCTTTTTGACCGTTTGGTAGTCCCGTGAACTGGATCAACAACGTCGTCAGGCCCAAGATCCGCAGCATCCTTCGCAAGAAGGAGATGCCGGACAATCTGTGGGTCAAATGCCCCGAAACGGGGCAGATGATCTATTACAAGGATCTCGAAGCCAACCAGTTCGTGGTTCCCGGCTCCAATTACCACATGCGGGTTTCGGCGCCGGCGCGGCTGAAAGGCCTGTTCGACGGCGCTGAATACGAGACCATCGCGCTTTCCGAGGTGCCGATCGACCCGCTCAAATTCCGTGACGAGCGGCGCTACACCGACCGGCTCAAGGACGCCCGCGGCAAGACCGGGCTGGCCGACGCCGTCCTTGTCGGCGCTGGCAAGCTGCAAGGCGACAAGATCGTCGCCGCCGTGCAGGACTTCGATTTCATGGGCGGCTCGCTTGGCACTGCCGCCGGTGAAGCGGTGATCTCCGGCATGCGCACGGCGGTGAAGCGCGAGAGCCCGTTCATTCTGTTTGCCGCTTCCGGCGGCGCGCGCATGCAGGAAGGCATTCTGTCGCTGATGCAGATGCCGCGCACCACGGTCGCGGTGCAGGAGCTGCGCGAGGCGAAGCTTCCTTACGTCGTGGTGCTGACCCATCCGACCACCGGCGGCGTCACCGCCTCCTACGCCATGCTCGGCGACATCCACATTGCCGAGCCCGGCGCGCTCATTGGCTTCGCCGGTCCGCGGGTCATCGAGCAGACCATCCGCGAGCAGCTCCCCAACGGCTTCCAGCGCGCCGAATATCTGCTCGACCACGGCATGGTCGACATAGTGGTGCATCGCCATCAGCTGCGTGACACGCTCGGCCGCATCTGCCGGCTGCTCACCCACACCCGGCCGGGACGCGAGATCGCCCTTCCCGAGCACCTCGACGGCATGAACTCGCATCCGGCGCCGGCCGCGACGCTGGCGAGGCTCGGCGGCAATGGCGAGATCGTGGATATCGAGATCGAGGACGACGACGACGATCGTTTGAACGAGCCCTTCGGCACGCCTGCCGAACCCCGTCCGCCGCGAAGCGTCTAAGGCTCGATCCCCTTGACCACTCTGCCCCACAGCGACGAGGGCCGCATCCCACTGCCCTCAGTCTCGGAAAGCGTCACGCTGCTTGAGCGCCTCAAGGCGCTGCACCCGCAATCGATCGACCTGTCGCTTGGACGCATCGAGCGTCTGCTCGCGGCACTCGGCCATCCTGAGCGCCGCCTGCCGCCCGTGGTCCATGTCGCGGGAACCAACGGCAAGGGATCGCTGATCGCCTTCGTCCGCGCCATCGCCGAGGCCTTGGGCAAAAGCGTGCACGTCTACACCTCTCCGCACCTCGTCAACTTCCACGAGAGAATTCTGCTTGCCGGGCCTGGTGGCGCCGTTCCGATCAGCGAGGACAGGCTCGTGGACTGCCTCGCCCGCGCCGAGGCCGCCAATTCCGGCGAGCTGATCACCCTCTTCGAGATCACCACCGCCGCTTCCTTCCTCGCCTTTGCCGAGTCGCCGGCGGATTTGCTGCTGCTCGAGACGGGATTGGGCGGCAGGCTCGATGCGACCAATGTCGTGGATAAGCCGCTTGCGACCTCCATCACCCCCATCTCCATCGATCACGTCTCCTTTCTCGGCCACACCCTTGTGGCCATAGCCGCGGAGAAGGCCGGCATCCTCAAGCCCGGCGTTCCTTGCATCGTTGGGCGCCAGGAGACGGAAGCGCTTCGGGTCATCGAAGCGCGGGCGGAAGAGATCGGCGCGCCGCTCCATGTGTTCGGGCGCGACTTCGACGTGTTCGAGCAGCACCGCAGGCTGATCTTCCAAACCGCGTCGCGGCTGATCGACCTTCCCCTGCCGCGTCTCAACGGGCGGCATCAGATCGACAATGCAGGTGCTGCCGTCGCCACGGCGAGCGTCGCTTTCGGCGATGCGCTCACCGTAGAGTCGCTGGAGCATGGACTGACCCATGCCGAATGGTCGGCGCGGCTTGAGCGCCTCGGCGAAGGTGCGCTTCACCAATATGTGGGCGAGGGCACCGAGATCTGGCTCGATGGCGGGCACAATGCCGCCAGCGGCCAAGCCATTGCCCATGCTCTCGCCGAATTCGACGAGCGCGTGCCGCGCGCCGTTCATCTCATCTGGGGGATGATGGAGACGAAGGACGCGCACGCCTTCGTCGCGCCGTTCAAGGGCCTGGTCGAGCGCGTCTACACGGTGCCGATCCCCGAGGAGGCGAACGCCTTCTCGGCGGAAGCCTTGGCGGAGATTGCCGCGAGCGAAGGCTTCGACGTGACACCGGCGAGCGGCGTGGCGCACGCGCTAATGCAATCGCGCGCGGCGCTAGGGCGCCCGGGGCGCGTGCTGATCTGCGGCTCGCTCTATCTGGCGGGCCACGTGCTCAAGCTGCATGGAAACTAGACGGCGGCGACGCCGATCGTCCCGCTGATCCAGTCGGCTAGCCGACCCTTGGGAAGCGCGCCGGTCTGCGTCGCGGCGAGCTGGCCGTCCTTGAAGATCATCAGCGTCGGGATCGCCCGCACATTGTAGCGCGAGGGCGTGCGATGATTCTCGTCGATGTTGAGCTTGACGATCTTGACCTTGCCGTCGAGGTCCTTGGCGATCTCCTCGAGCGCCGGTGCGATCTGCCGGCAAGGACCGCACCATTCAGCCCAGAAGTCCACCACGACAGGGGTCGACGACTTCAATACGTCGGCCTCGAAGGTATCGTCGGAAACAGTTGCAGTTGCCATTTATTTGCTTCTCCTAGGTCGCCGGCATTCGACCCCCAAAAGCAGCCGGTCTTGTCGTCAAAAAGCGAACCTAGGTGCGCACCCCGGGAACGTCAAGGCTGGGGCCTTCCTGCAACATGCGACGTTCGGCCAAATCAAGCAGTGTTGATGGGATTTCCATGAGTTTCGGGCCGTCGGTCCAGATGATCGCCGCCCGCAAAGCTCGCTCCGGAAACATGAGGCGGAGCGCCGCGCGATAGGCGGCAAGTTGCGCGATATAGCCCGGCGCCACCTCTTGCGGTGAGGAAGGAGGCGGCCGATTCGTCTTGTAGTCGAGCACGAGCAGGGCGTCGTCGAGGATCGCCAGCCGATCGATCTGGCCGGAGAGTATGCGCGCGCCGTCGCCCTCGCCGAGCCTTGCCACCACCGGCACCTCGCTGAGGCTGCCGGCTGCAAAGAGCGGCGCGAAGCGAGTGTCCTGCACGATGGCGAGCGTCTCGCTCACGATCTCCTCGCGCATCTCCGGAGGCAGGTCGCGCCCGCGTGCGGCCACGAAATTTCGCGCCGCGCCCTCCCGATCGGCGGCTGCGACCTCCGGCAGATGCTGCAGCAGGGTGTGCACCAGCCGGCCGCGGGCGAGGCGCTTGTTGTCGGCAAGCGCCTTCGGTCCGAGCGGCGGCTGCTCGGGGTAAAGTGGCGTCGTGTCACCGAGGAGCGCGCCGAGCCCTGACGGCGTGAGGAGCTCACGCGACCGCTCGGCCGGCGCGGGCCTGGTCGCCCAGTCCGGCAGCGGTGCTGCTGTGCGCTGCTCCTCGCTCTCGGCGGCCTTCTTGGCCGTGACCGTCGGCGTGTTCTCATGCCGCCACACGGTCTTGCCGTCATGGCCGGTGGTCTCGATGAGAAGACCGGCCGTTGCTTGCGCCACGAGGTCGTACCAGCAGTTCTTCTCGCGCTTCTTCGCGCCCTCCCAGCCGCAGATATAGAGCCGGTCGCGCGCCCTGGTCATGGCAACATAGAGCAGCCGGTTGTATTCCTCGCGTTCGGCCTGCTGGAGGCCGTTCTTGGACGTCTCCAGCACTTCAAGGTCGGAGTGCCCTGCGGGCGCCCAGAGGAGATGGCCGACCGTGCCTGGCGGCGTGCCGGGCCGCTCCAACGGAAATATCCGCGGCGCTTGCGCCCGCGACGTCATGCAGGTGTCGGGCAGGAACACGATCGGCGCCTGCAGACCCTTGGCGCCGTGCACGGTCATGATGCGGACCTCGTCGCGCTCCTGCTCCATGTCGCGCTTGATCTCGATATCGCTCGCGCGGAGTCCATCGATGAAGCCTTGCAGCGAGGGAGCTTCGTCCCGGTCATAGGCGAGGGCGAGATCGAGGAACTCGTCGAGCGCTTCTGCCGCCTCCGGCCCGAGCCTGGTGAGCATGCGCTTGCGCATCGCCTGGCCGTCGCGCTCGAGCAGGTCCGAGAAGAATTCGTAAGGCGACTGGAAGTCGACGCGGGACAGCAAGCGCGCGAGCGTTGCCGCCGCCTCGGCGAAGCGCGGATCGGCATCCGACTTTGCCTTGAGCGCGCTCCACAGCGAACCGTGACGCCCAAAGCCGAGCTCGAACAGCGCCTCGTCGTCGAGCCCGAACAGCGGGCTCTTGAGAACGACGGCGAGCGCCAGATCGTCCTCAGGCATCAACAGCACATCGGCGAGCGCCACGAGGTCCTGCGCGGCAAGCTGGTCCATGAGGCGCATGCGGTCGGCACCGGCCACCGGCACGCCTTCACGCTTCAGCGCGCGGAACATCGGCCTGGTGAAAGGATCGCGCCGCCGTACCAGGATCAGCACGTCTCCGGCCTTGATCTTGCGCCCCGCCGAACGAAGCTCCTCGCCTGTGGTCAGCCAATGCTTGATCAGCGCCGCAATCCGCGCGCAAAGCTCATCGACCGAGCGCGCCCCGCCACGCTGCTCGTTCCACGGCTCGAAGGCCTCCGCCGGCATGGACTTTGTTTCTTTGTGCACCTCCCAACGCTCGACCAGGCCGGCCTCGCCTTGGCGGAAGGTATGATGCTTGATGACCGTGCCTGCGAGCGAGATAAGGCCGTCCGCGGCGGGCGGATTGGCGAACACCCGATCGACCGCCTCGAGTACCGGTTCCGTTGAGCGGAAGGACAAGTTAAGCGGAACGTCTTGCCACAGGTGCTGCACGGCGGCCGCCTTGGCGCGAAAGGCGCGTCCAACCTCGCCGAAGCGAATGGGGTTGGCGCCCTGGAAACTATAGATCGATTGCTTCTCGTCGCCGACCGCAAACAGCGTGCGGAGCTTAGCGGAAGCGCCTTCGCCCGCGAAGAACTCCTCCGCCAGTCGCTCAATGATCGTCCATTGTGCCGGGTTGGTGTCCTGCGCCTCGTCGACTAGGATATGGTCGACGCCGCCATCGATCTTGTACAGCACCCACGCCGCCGCCCCGGCGCTCAACAGCAAGTCTTGGGTCTTGATGATGAGGTCGTCGTAGTCGAGCACGGCTTCCGCACGCTTCCGCCGCTCATAATCGGATTGGATCGCGTCGGCGAGGGTGAGCAAGGCGCCGCTCACTTCGGCCATGCGCAAATGCGCAAGCCGCAAATCGAGGCCGGCGAAGCGAGCTTGGGCACGCGTGAGGGTTCGCACCTCCGAAGGTTCTGCATCGCCGAAACCCTTGTTGCAGAACTTGTCCCTGGCCTCGCCGGGGCCGGTCAGGAAGATCTCGCCGAGCGCAGCCACCCGGCGCTCGCCGTCGCTTGCCCTTGCCTCGCGCAGGAAGCTTTCAGTGTCCCTATCGGTCTTGGCGGCGCTGACAAACGTGGCGAAGGCAGCGATGGCGTCGTCGATCTCCTCGTCGGTGAGAACGCCTGCAAGCTCGACAAGGAGGGCGTGCTCGGTGTCGCCGGCGACGTCGAGCAGATGCTTGAGCGCGGCAGCCTCTGCCTCCGCCCAATCGGGACGAGAGTCGTGATGGGCCATCATGCGCGCGAGCTCGGCGCGCTTGGCGAGCACGGCATCGACGACCTTGCGGAAATAATCCTCGCTCGTGACCGCGATGATCCTGGCGAGCGCTTGGCCGAGCGCGCTGTCTCTGTTCTCCGCGGCGCAGGCGATGGCGGCGTCGAAGGCGGCGCGCCGCATCTCCTCCTGGTCGCGGTCGTCGAGCACCGCAAAATGCGGGGTGACGCGCGCCTCGAGGGGAAAGCGCTGGAGCAGGCGCTCGCAAAATCCGTGGATCGTGTAGATCTTGAGCCCGCCCCGCGCCTCCAGCGCCTGGGCGAATAGCCGCCTCGCCAGGCGCACCGTTTCGTCCTCAGGAGCGCGGCCAATCAGAGCCTCCAACCTCTCGCGCAGATCATCCGGCGGAATCGTCGCCCAATCGGCAAGCTCCTTGAGCAGGCGGTTCTGCATCGCCGCGGCCGCGGTCTTGGTATAGGTCAGGCAGAGAATCGATTCGGGCCGCGAACCTGCGAGCAAAAGGCGCAAGGCGCGCCTGACCAGCACTTCGGTCTTGCCGGTGCCGGCATTGGCCGACACCCAGGCCGACGCCGTGGGATCGGAGGCGCGCGCCTGATTGGCGTCGGCTTCGAGCAGGAGCGGCGGCTTGTCACTCATCGCGGCTCCTCGTCGGGCTCTTGCGTGAGCCATTCCTGAATGCGGGCGAGGTGCTCGTATTCGTCGTAGCGATAGAGGCAGGCGAATGCAGTCCCAGGCCGGCGCTTTACCTCATAGGGAGTGCCGGGATCGGCGAAGCGCTCGATCAGTCTGCCGAGATTGGCAAGCGCCCTCTCGGCAAGGTCGCCAGGCGGCGATTGCGCCGCTTCGCGATCCACGCCGCCTTGGTGCCGTCCCGAGGCCTCGATGTAGCGGAGGTCGACGACCGTCCGCTTGCCGAGCTCGGCGAAGCCGCCGCCTTCGGCGATAGCCGCTTCGAGCGCGAGCTGCGGCGCGAACAGCTCATCGACATGCTTTGCCAACGGCGGCCTGCCGGTCTTGTAATCGTAGATGGTCACGCCGCCGTCCTCGCCGATGTCGATGCGGTCGGCGCGTGCCGTGAGGGCGAATCCGCCGCCTGCCGCAATGTCGAGCGCGCCCTTGACCTCGGTGCGTGTGCTTGCCGCGCGGGCTCGGCGCGCGGGCTCGGTCGCCGCGAACCAGCGCGCGAAGCGCTGCAAGGCAGGGCGCCAGAAGGCCTCCACGCGTGGCGAGCCGCCAAGCGTGGCGAACTGCTCGTCGGCGATGGCGACGAGCGCGGCATAGATGTCCGCGGGTAGCTCGTCGGGATAGGTGCGCGCGAATTCGTGCAAGGCCCGATGCACCATGTTGCCACGAAGCGCGTTGTCGGGAACGGCGCCAAGCGGCTTCAGCTCCTCGAGCCGCAGGATGTCGCGGGCGAAGATCTCGTAGG
>DATDLA010000054.1:0-2167 GCA_036519535.1 Methyloceanibacter sp. | reverse complement strand
GAAAGCGTCGCCGAGTTGGTCGAGGACATCGACTTCGGCACCTCGAAGGGACCGACCTTCTTCGGGCCCTTCTCGCGCGTGGTGTCGGCGGCCTGCACGATGGCCTTGGTCGAAGGACCGCCCGAGCCCATGATCAGGCCGGTGCGCTCGTTGGAGATGTCCGTCTCTTCGAGCCCGGCATCGCGGATCGCCTGCTCCATGGCGAGGTAGTTCCAGGCAGCACCCGCCCCCATGAAGCGGCGGATCTTGCGGTCGATCATCCCCTCCCAATCGAGCTTCGGCGCGCCATGCACCTGGCAGCGGAAGCCCAGCTCGGCGTAAGTGTCGGCCTTGACGATGCCGGATTTCGCCTCGCGCAACGAGGCGAGCACCTCCTGGGCGCTGTTGCCGATCGAGGACACGATGCCCATGCCGGTCACGACCACGCGTCTCATGACTTAGTCCTTAGCCACTTAAGATGTTGCGGGTGCCCGGCGCGCGACGATCACGCACCGGCGGGAGCTTCTTCGCCCGCCTGGAACAGGCCGACTCGCAGATCCTTGGCGGTATAGATCGTGTCGCCGTCGGCTTTCAGCCAGCCGTCGCCGGTGCCAAGGGTAAATTTTCGCCGGATCACCCGCTTCAGCTCGACGATATATTCCAGCTTCTTCATGGTCGGCAGCACCATGCCGGAGAATTTGACCTCGCCCACGCTGAGCGCCCGGCCCTTCCCCGGAGCCCCGAGCCACCCGAGGAAAAAGCCCAAAAGCTGCCACAGGGCGTCGAGCCCGAGGCAACCTGGCATCACCGGATCGCCCTTGAAGTGGCAGGGGAAAAACCAGAGGTCGGGCTTCAGGTCGAGTTCGGCGACGATTCGCCCGTAGCCGTGCTCGCCGCCCTCCTCCTTGACCTCGGAGATTCGGTCGAACATCAGCATGGGGGGCAGAGGCAGCTGCGCGTTGCCGGGGCCGAACAGCTCGCCCCGCGCGCAAGCGAGCAGGTCCTCGTAATCGAACTGTTCGCGACGCTCGACCATCCTTGATCCTTCCTTGCGCGGGGCAATTGTCCCGGGAGAGGGCCGTTTCCTAACACAGGGGCCGGAAATCAGAAATCAGATATCAGAAAAGTTCTGGCTCCAATGCCGGTTGCCGGGTTCTGAATTATGACTTCTATCCTCCGGTTGTATCGTTGCAGGAGGCGGCTCTTCAACATATAGTGTCGGGGTCATGACGTTACCGGCAATGGATATCGCCGAGCGCCTGCGCGCGGCGGGCCTAAGGCCAACGCGCCAGCGCGTTGCGCTTGCCCTCCTCCTGTTCGACGGCTGCGACCGCCACGTCACGGCCGAACTCCTGCATGAGGAGGCGCAGAGCCGGAAGGTTCCGGTGTCGCTCGCCACCGTCTACAACACGCTGCATCAGTTCACCGAAGCCGGGCTCTTGCGGGAGGTCGCGGTCGAGGGCGCCAAGACCTATTTCGACACCAACACTTCCAACCACTACCACTTCTTCTGCGAGAATTCGGGCACGCTCATGGACATCGAGATGGCTTCGATCCGCATCGAAGGCCTGCCTCAGGCGCCGGACGGCATGTCCATCAGCCGCGTCGACGTGCTTGTGCGCCTGGTCGACGACCGCAAGCGCTAACCACGAACCTCATCCTGAGGAGGCCGCGGAACGCGGCCGTCTCGAAGGATGGCTCCGTCATTCCGGTGCAAGCCGGAATCCAGCGCGAGGAGCGCTATCAAAACTGGATACCGGCTTTCGCCGGTATGACGAGTGAATGGCAGCCTTTGACCTTCCCCACGACGATTCGCAAGCCAACCGGCGCCGCCCTTATTTGATCACCTCGTCCTTGTAGACGCCCCACAGCTTGTCCTGCTGCACGAAGCCGGAATAATCGTCGATCGACAGCTCGCACCACTCTCCGTCGCAGGAGAGCACGTTGCCGAGCACGCTTGGCGCAAGCTCGGCGACCGTGCTCGCCCCGGTCGACTTTCTCGAATAGAGCGGCACATTCTCCGGCGCCTTGGTCCAGGGCGCGATCAGCACGGTGCGCCGCCCGCTGAGCAGGCTATGCCACACCCAGCCGTCGGCGCCTTCGCTGTCGCGCACCCGCCGCCAATTGTCGGACTCGGCGATGATCTCGACGGGCAGTCCGGCGCGGCTGAACACCCAGACGATGGCCT
>DATDLA010000053.1:0-3408 GCA_036519535.1 Methyloceanibacter sp. | reverse complement strand
AGAGCCACCACCGAGAATTTCTTTCGCCTGTTCAAGAAGGTGTCGCGTTCGGCGGTGTCCATCCCCGCTTCATGACCCTCAAGCTCACCATCCTCGGCTGCGGCACGTCCGGCGGCGTGCCCCGCGTCGGCAACATCTGGGGCGCGTGCGATCCGTCAAATCCCAAGAACCGGCGCCGGCGCTGCTCGGTGTTAGTGCAAAAGGAGAGCGGCGAGGGGACCACGACCGTGCTCGTAGACGCCTCGCCTGATCTCCGCGAGCAATTGCTCGATATCGGGGTCGGCTGGCTCGATGGCGTGCTTTTCACCCACGACCATGCCGACCATACGCACGGCATCGATGATCTGCGCATGGTGTCCTACAACGGGCGCCGCCGCGTCGCCGTGTATTACGACCAACTGACGGGGCAGCAGCTCAAGCAGCGCTTCGCCTATTGCTTCAATATGTCGGCAAATGGCGAGTATCCGCCAATCCTGGATGGTCACGAGATCGCGCCGGGCGTGCCGGTGAAGGTTCTGGGACAGGGCGGAGGCATCGAGGCCTTGCCGTTCCGGCAGCGTCACGGCACAGGAGAAACGCTCGGCTTTCGCTTTGGCGGCATCGCCTATTCGCCGGACGTCAGTGACCTGCCCGAGGAGTCGCTCAAATACCTTGCGAATCTCGATGTGTGGATCATCGATGCGCTCCGCTACGTGCGCCATCCGAGCCATTTCAGCGTCGATGAGGCGCTTTCCTGGATCGCGCGAATCAAGCCGAAGCGCGCGGTACTCACCCACATGCATGTCGATCTTGACTATGAAGCCTTGGCGCGGGAGCTGCCCAAGGGAGTGGAGCCTGCCTATGACGGCATGATGCTGACAACAAAGGATAAAATTGCCGATTTATGAACCTTGGGGGCGATCTTCACTTGACTTATCGGAGCGGCGCCTCCATGTTCCGGCCATCTGATTGCTCGCGATCGCGCGAAGCCGCCGCTCAAATTTGCGGCGTTTCATCCCGAGACAATTTTCAAGTCATCGTCTGACCCCAGCTAGCGCGTGGGAAACGGCGCAAAGGCCACACGACCCGCCAGAGCGGCGTGTTCGGCACACAAGGATATTTTATACGTGACACCCACTTCTTTCGACGGCCTCGGTCTGTCCGAGCCCTTGCGGCTCGCGCTCAAGACCGAGAACTACCTCAAACCGACGCCGATTCAGGCGCAAGCCATCCCCCTTCTCGCCGAAGGCGGGGATTTGCTCGGCATCGCCCAGACCGGCACCGGCAAGACCGCGGCCTTCGCGCTGCCGATTCTGCACCGCCTGTCGACGCAACGCCTGGCGCGTACGCCCGGGCGGCCGCATGCGCTCATTCTGGCGCCGACGCGCGAGCTTGCCCTGCAAATCGACGAGCGATTCCGCGCCTATGGTCGCAAACTTTCCCTACGCTCCGCGGTGATCTTCGGCGGTGTCGGACAGGGCCAGCAGGTGAGGGCGCTGGTCCACGGCGTCGACATTCTGATCGCCACGCCGGGGCGGCTGCTTGATCTCTATGCCCAGCGCCACGTGCACTTCGACAAGGTTTCGATCCTTGTCCTCGACGAGGCCGACCGTATGCTGGACATGGGCTTCATCCGCGATGTGCGGAAGATCGTCGCCGCCTGCGGCAAGGAGCGGCAGACGCTGCTGTTCTCGGCGACCATGCCGCCGGACATCGCCAAGCTTGCCGCTGAGATCCTCCGCAATCCCGCTCGCATCGACGTCTCACCGGCGAAGATCACAGTGGATCGCATCGATCAGCATGTGTATTTCGTGCCGGCGCAGGCGAAGCGCGACCTACTGTTGGAGCTGCTCGCCGATCCTGCCATGGATCGCGTGCTTGTCTTCACTCGCACCAAGCATGGTGCCGATAAGGTCTGCAAGTTTCTGAGGCAGGCCGGCCTGGCGGTGGAAGCCATCCACGGCAACAAGGCGCAAAATGCCAGGGTACGGGCGCTTGAGGCGTTCCGCAGCGGACAGGCCCGCATTCTCGTCGCCACCGATATCGCCGCGAGAGGCATCGACGTGGCGGGGATTTCGCATGTCATCAATTACGAGCTACCCAACGAGCCTGAGAGCTACGTGCATCGCATCGGCCGCACGGCGAGGGCCGGTGCCGGAGGAACGGCCGTATCGTTCTGCGATGCGAGCGAGCGGGCTTATCTCAAGGACATCGAAAGACTGACGCACGTGTCGCTCGCCGTGGTGAGCCATGGTCATGCCCAGGCCGAAAGGACCGAAACCGTTTCGCGAGGGTGGCGGCCGGAGCGCTCGCGGCCCGCGCCGGCGCCCAAGCGGCAAGAGCGTTCTTCCGCAGCACCGGCGGCCAACCGCTCGTGGCGATCGAATGGGCGGCGTGGAAACGCGTTGCCTGCCGCGAGAGGGGCCCTGACGCGTCCGAGATCCGCACGTCTGTCCCTATCAGGAGAGCCAAGATGAGCAAATTTCCCACACGTATCAGCGCCGCCAGGCGGAATGCGGAAGCGCTTCTGAGCCGCAGCAAGAAGCAGGAATCGACGCTGAAGCTCGAACAGGAGCGGGAGCACGACGCGATGGTGGAGAAGACGGCGCGGTTGCGCGCGCTGCGCCTCGCCAAGGAAGCTTCGGATCGGGAAGCCGCCGCTTCGGCGCCGCCGTCCGCCCGCCCCAAATCGCGCCGTGCAGCTCAGAAATAGAGCAAAGGACCGAACATGGCTTTCAAACCCAACTACAACCAGGAGCGCGCTAGTCGCAACCGCAACAAGCAGCAGAAGAAGCAGGAAAAGCTGCAAAAGCGCGAAGAGGACGCGGCCAAGCGCAAGGCCGCTCGAGGCGATGCCGAGGGCGAGCCCGCGCCGGAGGCAGGCAAGCGCCGCATCTGAATTAGTTTCGCTATTGGAGAACGCACATGGCCAAGAAGAAGCAACAGGTCGCCAACGGCTTCGTGCTGTTCGACGTTATTTATGAGGATGGCACGCAGACCTCCAACCGCAAGGTGCCTGCGGCCGATCTCGGCGGGCTCGATGGCGATGAGCCGGCGCGCACCTTCATCGAGATGCAGGACCGCAAGATCGGCGAAATGTCAGGCATGTCGCGGGGACGCATCAAGTCGATCGTCCGCTCGCGCAAGCGCGTAGCCTAGCGCCCCTAGCGGCTCAGGAGAGTCAGTTCAAGGGGACGGAGACCATAACCTTCCCAGCAAGCGACTGGTCTGGGGTCGCGGCGCCCACGGTCTCGCTATAATCGCCGGTGGCCTGGATGACATAACCCTCCGCGTCGTTCACCACGACGCCGCCGCCGATGGTGTTGCGGGCTGCCCCCGGTCCGACCTTGATGTCGTCAACGTCGAAGCTCGTCTTGAAGAAGGCAAAGGGCTCAAGGCTCGAGCCGAACCCCATATCGATCGGGCGCC
>DATDLA010000052.1:0-2209 GCA_036519535.1 Methyloceanibacter sp. | reverse complement strand
AGGTTAGTCTGTTGCCGAGCCGAACCAGCGGCGAAGCTTGCCGAAGGGGCCCTCGGCGGCGGCGGGCTTGTCGCTCCCGGTGCTTGGCGCGTCCCGGCGCTGGCGCGGGGCAGGCTCGGGCCGCTCGTCGGCAGCTTCGGCCTCCATATGCATGGCGTGAGCGACAAAGGATTGAAACTTGTCGTTGGCCCCTTCGGCGAGATCGGGCGCGGCCTTGGCGATGGCGCCGAGCAAGGGCTCGAGCCAATCGCGATCGGCCTTGATGAAATTGTTGAGCACGTGGTGGACGACGACGTCCTTGCTGCCGGGATGGCCGATGCCGATGCGCACGCGCACATAATCATTGCCGATATGGGCGGTGGTCGAGCGCAGCCCGTTATGACCGGCCACGCCGCCTCCGGCCTTCACCCGCACCTTGCCGGGAACAAGATCGAGCTCGTCGTGGAACACGATGACGTCGGCAAGATCGAGCTTGTAGAAGCGCACCGCCTCGCCGACCGAGCGCCCTGACTCGTTCATATAGGTTTGCGGCTTGAGCAGAAGCACCTGCTGAGCCCCGAGCCTGCCTTCGGCGGCGAGACCTTGGAAGCGCTTGCGCCAGGCCGGGAAGCTGTGGGTCGCGGCGATGGTGTCGACCGCCATGAACCCCACATTGTGGCGGTTGAAGGCGTATTCAGCGCCCGGATTGCCGAGGCCGACAAAGAGCTTCATCTCTTCATCCCGACGGAAAGAACGGAAGGCGGCGAGAAGGGAAGGAGGCTAGTCCTTCTTCTTCTTCTCCTTCTCCTCCTTGTCTTTCTCTGGAGCGGCCTCGGCCGGAGCGACGGCAGCTTCCTCGGCGCCAGGCTCTGCGGCGGCAGCGGCGGCGGCAGGGGCAGCTTCCTCAGCGGTGCGGCCGACGATGGTCGCCACGGTGAAATCGCGCTCGGTGATGGTCGGGCGCACGCCCTCCGGCAGCTTGATCGCCGAAATGTGCACGCTATCGCCGATCTCGAGACCGGTCAGATCCACATCGAAATGCTCCGGGATGGCATCCGCCGGGCAGCGCACGGGAATTTCGTGGCGCACAATGTTCAAGATGCCGCCGCGCTTGATGCCGGGGGAGGCGGCTTCGTTGAGGAAGCGCACCGGAACCTCGACGGTGACCAGCGAATGCTCGCCCACACGCAAGAAGTCCACATGAATGGGGAAGTCGCGAATAGGGTCGAGCTGCACGTCGCGGGGGATCACCCGTGTCTTCTTGCCGTCGAGGTCCAGCATGAAGATCGTGCTCTGAAAGTGCCCGGTGTGGAGCTGCTGAGTGATGGCCTTGTAGTCCACGTCGATGATCTGCGGCGTCGACTTGTCGCCATACAGGATTCCGGGAATGCGCCCTTCGCGGCGCGACGCCCGGGCGCCGCCCTTGCCGGTGCGCGCCCGCGTCCAGCACTTGAGTTCCAACGCCTCAGCCATGCATTTTCTCCAATAAAAACAATCAAGGGCCTGAGACAGGCCCCATAGTTGAACCAACCGCCCGCGAAGCGGGGCCGATGCAAGATCGAGGGGCTTATAAACGCCCAGCGAAGCCAAGACAATCCGCTAATCGGCCCTGCGCTTCGGTTCAGGTCCAGGCTAGGTCCGCCATGGGTGCGCGGGAAGCTCGGTCAGGCCGACGACCTCGACGCCCGCCTCGGCCACCGCATGGTCGTTCTCCACCGTGCTGCCGCTCACGCCGATGGCCCCGACGAGCACGCCGTCCTCATCGACGATGGGCACGCCGCCGGGAAATGTGATCAGACCGTCGTTGGAATGCTCGATGCCGTAAAGCGGCTTGCCGGGCTGAGACAATTGCCCGAGTTGACCGGTGGCCATGCCGAAGAAGCAGGCGGTCTTCGCCTTCTTGATGGCGATGTCGATGGAGCCCACCCAGGCGTCGTCCATGCGCATGAAGGCCTTGAGATTGGCGCCGGAATCGACGACGGCGATGCACATCTGCGTGTTGAGCGCGATGGCCTTCTTGCGCGCGGCCTCGATGGCTTTCTCGGCGTTCTCCAGATTGACGTGCATGGTGGCTCCTTGTGGCTAGTGGTCGCTGATCTAAACGCGTCAGGTATCGAATTGGTGGCAACTGCCAAGTGCCGGATGGACGCAGGGTGAATGGCTCCAGACAGAGTGTCACAATCGGCGTAGGATCGAGGTTTGCTACTCAGAGTGAGCTCGGTGAGCCCCG
>DATDLA010000051.1:0-4148 GCA_036519535.1 Methyloceanibacter sp. | reverse complement strand
GATGCTCACGCCATGAAGGAGATGGGCCGCTCGCGTCTGCCGGACAAGGTCAACATCAGGCCCGGCGCCGTGCTCGCCATGATCTTCGAGCAACCTTCGACGCGGACGCGGGTGTCGTTTGAGGTGGCCATGCACGAGCTTGGCGGAACGTCGATCACGCTGAGCCCGGCCGATATGCAGATCGGCAGGGGCGAGACCATCGCCGACACCGCCCGCGTGTTGTCGCGCTACGTGGATGCGATCATTCTCAGGACCGGCTCGCACGGCAAGCTGCTCGAGCTTGCCGCGCACGCCACCGTGCCGGTGATCAACGGGCTCACCAACCTGTCGCATCCCTGCCAGGTCATGGCCGACGTCATGACCTTCGAGGAGAAGAAGGGGTCGATCGAAGGCGCGACCGTGGCTTGGCTCGGCGACGCCAACAACGTCGCGGCCTCCTGGGTGCACGGCGCCGCCCGCTTCGGCTATGCGCTCAAGCTCGGCTGTCCGGAAAAGTTCAAGCCGGCGCCGGAGCTGCTTGCCTGGGCGAAGAGCGAGGGAGCCTCCGTCAAGGTCGGGCACGATCCCCATGCCGCCGCCCGCGGCGCCGATTGCGTGGTCACCGATGTCTGGGTGTCCATGGGGGACGGCGAAGACAAGAAGAAGCGCAAGAGCCTCCTGAAGCCGTTCCAGGTCGATCGCGCCGTGATGGCGTGCGCCAAGCCCGACGCCATCTTCATGCATTGCCTGCCCGCCCATCGCGGCGACGAAGTCGCGCCAGAGGTGATCGACGGCCCGCAATCGGTGGTGTGGGACGAGGCCGAGAACCGGCTGCATGTGCAGAAGGCCATCCTTGCCTGGTGTCTTGATACCTCGCGTGTCACGTCCCCAAGCGCCAAGAGCCGGTGGCCGGAGCGGGTCGGGGCCAAGTGATGGCGTCTGAATCCTCATCGCAAGAGCGTATCGAGCTCGTTATCCCGGCCGACAATCTGATCCTGCCGTTCCAGGCCGAACAGGCCGACGTCGTCGGCCGCCTGGTCAAGCTTGGACCCGTGGTGGACACCATCCTGTCGCGGCACGACTATCCGGAACCGGTGTCGCAGCTCTTGGGCGAGGCGGTGGCGCTTACGGCGCTGCTCGGCGCCGCGCTCAAATTCGAGGGCAAGTTCATCCTGCAGGCCTCGACCGACGGGCCGGTCGATCTGCTCGTCGCCGATTACCAGGTGCCCGGCGGCTTGCGCGGCTATGCCCGCTTCTCGCCGCAACGCGTCGAGGCCCTCCGACAGGGCGATAGCGTCCTCGCCAAGCTCCTCGGCCAGGGGCATTTCGCCATGACCATCGACCGCGGCTCTGACACGGAGCGCTATCAGGGCGTGGTGCCGCTCGAAGGCGAGAGCCTGACCGAGGCCGCCGACACCTATTTCCGCCAGTCGGAGCAGCTCCCCACCTACATCAGGCTCGCCGTGGCCAAGCATTATCGCGCGGGCCAGGCCGGCGGAAGGCCATGGACGTGGCGGGCCGGCGGGCTGCTCGTGCAGAAGCTCACCCGCGAGGGTGGCCACGGCCCCTCGGTCGGCGGCTTCGAGGAAGAAGATTGGATGCGGGCCCGGGCGCTCGCCGAGACCGTCGAGGATCACGAGCTGCTCGACCCGCTGCTTCCGCCCGACCGGCTGCTCTACCGGCTGTTCCATGAAGAGCAGGTGCGCGCTTACCGGGCGATCGGCCTTGAAACCTATTGCAGCTGCTCGCGCGAGCGCGTCGAGGAATTGCTGCGGCGCTTCACCAGCGAAGACCTGAAAGACATGGTGGTCGACGGCGAGGTGTGGGTGACTTGCGAGTTCTGCAACAGCCGCTACCGCTTCGATCCGGCCTCCTTCACCAAGAGCGAAGAGTCGAGTTAGCGTCCCGGCATCTTGTCATCGCCCGGCTTGACCGGACGATCCAGTAACCCCAGCATCGGTGATTACTGGATGCTCGCTTTCGCGGGCATGACAAGCTCAAGTGCTCAACTGATCGGCGAGCTTGGCAAGGAACGCCATGCAGGCTTCGAGCTGCGCGGTGGCGATGAACTCATCCGCGGCATGGGCCTGCGCGATGTCGCCGGGGCCGCAGATCACCGTCGGGCAGCCAGCCTCCTCGAACAGCCCGGCTTCCGTCCCGTAGGACACCGTGCTCGTGCTGTTCGCGCCGGTGAGCGCCATCGCCAAGGCGACGGCCTGCGAGCCAGGCTTGGCGAGGAAGGCCGGCACGCTCCCCTGATGCAGCGTCTCGATTGACGCCGCCGGCGCTACGCGCTGCATGCGCGGAAGCAGCCTCTCCTCGGCGAAGACCTTGAGCCGCTTCGGCACGAGGTCAGGGTCTGCCTCCGGCAGGCCCCGCACCTGCCATTGAAACCGGCAGGTCTTCGGCACGATGTTGGGGGCGACGCCGCCCTCGATGGTTCCCACCTGCACGGTGGAGGAGGGCGGATCGAAGCGAGCATTCGTCTCGGTCGAGAGCATCGCGCCGATGCGGTCGATTTCCTCGACCAGCTCGGCAGCGAAAGAAATGGCATTGACCCCGAGCTGCGGCAGGCTCGAATGCGCCTCGCGCCCCGTCACCGTCGTGCGATAGGCATCGATGCGCTTATGCGCCTCGATCACCCCCATATTGGTCGGCTCGCCCACGATGATGGCGCGGGGGCGAGGCAGGTCGTGGCCAAGCCGCGCGATCAGCGGGCGGACCCCTGTGCAGCCGACCTCCTCGTCATACGAGACGATGATATGCAGCGGCTCCTTGAGCGGCCGCGACATGAAGAGCGGCACGGAAGCGAGGACGCAAGCCAGGAAGCCCTTCATGTCGCAGGCGCCGCGGCCATAGAGCTTGCCGTCACGCGAGGTGAGCGTGAAGGGATCGCTTGCCCAGGTCTGGCCTTCGACCAGAACACAGTCGCTATGACCGGAAAGTCCGGTGCCGCTATTGCCGTCAGGCCCGATGCTGGCAAACAGGCTCGCCTTCGCCCCGTCCTCCGAGGGGATCAGCGTTGAGGCAATGCCGTGGCCGTCGAGATGAGCGCGTACGAAGTCGATGAGCTTCAGATTCGATTTCGCGCTCGTGGTATCGAAGCCGACGAGCGCCTTCAGCAGCTCATGCACTGCCGCTTGCGAAGCCGACACGCTGACTCCTCTCTGTTGCAATGTAGCTCGCGTTCGCGTCGGGCCGCGGATCTAGGTCGCCGCCGAGCGGAAGCGCTCTGCCGATCTGGCGCGCGCCTTCATCGCCTCGACCTCGCGGTCGCGCGGCGGAGCGTTGGTGACGAGCGCGTCGATCAGCTCGCGTGCCGCGCGGGAGACCTTGTCCACCGCCCGATCGAAGGCGATCTGGTTGGTCTTTGACGGCCTGGTGAAGCCGCTCAATTTGCGGACGAACTGCAGGGAGGACAGGTAGACCTCTTCCTCCGTGGCGGGTGGCTCAAAATTGTACAGCGTCTTGATGTTTCGACACATGATCATCCTCACTCGATAGCCGCGTTTGGCGAAAAGGTGGCATAGGGGCCTGCCGCGAGCAAGGCGCCGCAGCGCTGGAACATTGACCCTCACCCCGAGGAGGCGTGTGAGCGCCGTCTCGAAGGGTGAGAGGCAGCCCTGTTTGGGCTCATGGTTCGAGACGCGCGGGCACAGCCCGCGCTCCTCACCTGCGGCGTCAGGCGCGGAGCGCCTGGTCGAGGTCGGCGGCGAGATCGTCAACGTCCTCAAGCCCGATGGAGAGGCGGATGCTGCGATCGAAAATGCCGAGCTCGGCGCGTTGCTCTGGCGTCAGCCGTTGATGCGTCGTGGTCGCCGGGTGGGTCACGAGGCTCTTGGCATCGCCGAGATTGTTGCTGATCTTGAAGATCTTGAGCGCGTTCATGAACCGGAAGGCATCGCGCTTCCCGCCCCTGACCTCAAAGGCCACAATGGGACCGCCGCCCGCCATCTGCCGCTTGGCGAGCGCCGCTTGCGGATGATCGGCGCGGCCGGGATAGAACACGCGGGCCACATCCTTGCGCTCACTGAGAAAATCGGCGATCGCCGCCGCCGAGGCGCAATGACGCTCCACCCGCAACGGCAATGTCTCAAGCCCCTTGAGCAGCACCCAGGCGTTGAACGGGCTGAGCGACGGGCCGGTTTGCTTGAGGTAGGTGTGCAGCT
>DATDLA010000050.1:0-3435 GCA_036519535.1 Methyloceanibacter sp. | reverse complement strand
TGGTTAAGGTTAAGGCGGGGCCATCCTGACCGCCGTCAGTGATAGGGCTTGGAGATCATCCAGGTCTGCGCCGGGATCTTGGCGCAGGAATTGGCGAACACGTCGGTGATGTTGGCCGTGTTCGGGCCGGGGTTTTCGAGGCAGCGCGGATAGATGCGCATGTCCTCGTTGATGAGCGCGATGCGGTCGTTCCATTTGAGCGCATCCTTGGTCAGCGCCTCGACCTTGGAGGCAAGCTCGCCGACCGTGCGATTGAGGCAGGCGATCTGCTCCTCGGCGCTTCCTTGACTGCAATCGGCGGCAAGCGCCGGGGCCGTGGGAAGCGCCCAAGCGGCGCAGGAAGCAGCCAAGCCGATGAGGAAACCAAAGCCAACCCGCATCTGAAAGTCCTCCTTCCAAAGTCTGCTTCATATCCATCTGCACGAGGTTGCGATGCTAGGGCTGCTTGGCGGCCTTGACGAGTATCGCGCTTCCCCTTCACGCCATCGTGAAACCTGAGCTCCGCCTCATTCGCAACCGAGATGGCGGTATAAGAAGATGCGATGCTAGCACACACCGATACCGCACCAGGCACGCCCCCGAGGGTTGCGATTCTAAGCCTGTTCTTTCTCGTCCTCTACGCCCTACTGCTCTTCGTGCCGGCCGGCACTCTTCGCTGGCCCGGCGCCTGGGTCTTCCTCGCTATCAACGCCGTCGCGGGCTTCGGAGGAATGGCTTGGCTCGCACGTCATGACCCAGCGCTTCTGAAGGAGCGCACGCGGTCGCCCTTCCAGCGGGGCCAGAAGCCTTGGGACAGGCTGCTGATGGGGGCCTTCCTCCCGCTCTGGTTCGGCTGGTATGTGCTCATGGGCCTCGACAAGCGCTTCGCCTGGTCGAGCGTGCCGGTGGCTCTGCAAGTGCTCGGCGTGGTGCTGATCGGGCTCTGCATGTGGCTGAGCATGCGGGTGCTGAAGGAGAACAGCTACGCCGCGCCGGTGGTTAGGGTTCAGAGAGAGCGCGGGCATAAGGTGGTGACCACCGGCCCTTACGCCTATGTGCGCCATCCGATGTATGCGAGCGTGATCTTCTTCGCGCTTGGCGTACCGCTGCTGCTCGGCTCCTGGTGGGGGCTCCTGGTGTCGCCACTGCTTCTCTCGGTGCTCGCCTTGCGCGCCGTGCTGGAGGAGCGGATGCTCATGGCCGAGCTCGAGGGCTATGCGAACTATGCGCAACGCGTCCGCTACCGCTTCGTGCCGCTTCTCTGGTAGAGAGGCCTCCCGGTTTTGCGCGCATTGGTGAAACTGACGGCTGCGCCCGGCGCCACCTGCGCGCTCGGCCTCATGCTGTCCGCCTGCAGCCTTGCCGGTCCATCGTCCCACAGCTTCACCACAGCCACGCCGACCAAGGCGAAGCCCGACCCCACCGCGCTCGAGCAGGCATCGACCGCTTGCAAGGAGAGCACGCGCGAGAAGGGCATCAAATCGGTGCTCGCCATCGTTACCCGGATGCGCCCCGGCGCGGTTGACGAGGACTACGTCAACTGCATGAAGAACAAGGGCTACACGGTCGAGAAGTGAGTTGGGCGTTGGCCTTCCCGATTAACGCTCAAGCGGGACTTTTCCGAAAATTTGCGCCAAGCGGCAGAGGCTTCTTGAGCATTTCTGTGGGCAGTATCGCGGCGTTTAAAGCTACGCGACCCGATTTGAGGCCGACGACCATGGCTGCCGACCCCTCTCCTCCCCTCGTGCTGATCGAGTGGCTCGACTCAGGCCAGCCCGTGCCCGGCTGGCAGTGGCTGGAAGCGATCGAGCCGCGGCGTCCCCATCTCTGCGTCTCGGTGGGCTTCCTCATGCAAGATGACGCGAGCGCCAAGGTGCTAGCACCGAACCTCGGTGCCAGCAACGGCAGCGGCGATTGGGACCAGGCCTCCGGCATGATCACCATCCCGGCCTCGGCGGTCAAGCGGATGCTGGCCGTTTCGCCTCGTGGCGACATGTCGGCGAACAGCGTCACTTGGCCTCTGGCCGGCTGACCCCCCGCGACCGCCAGTCACCCCTAGGTCACTGCCAAATCTCTACAAAACGCCTCAATCAGGGTGTAGTTTGCTGAACCGGTGGCCCATCCGGGCGGCAGTTGGGCATAAGAGGCCGGCTTCCGGCGCGGAGGCGCCAAGGGTCGGGGCAAAGTGCGGGACTTCCTACAAGGCAATCGCCGGCGCAAGCTTATTGATTGGCTCGCGATCGATTCGAGCATCGATTCGGGCCTTTATCGCGCTTGGATCGGCTTCAAGGACTGGTGGAGCGCCTACTCCACCTTCTTCGGGCGCTTTGAGGCCCGAGGCATCGTCCGCATCCTCAACGACCTCGCCTGCGAGGGTCTGACCCTCAGCGTCGGCGGTCTGCTTGTCGTGCTTGCCTTCGCCATCCCCGCCTTCGACCTCGCCCAGGGCAAGATGAACTTGTCCGACGAGTACAGCGTCACCTTCTACGACCGATTCGGCAACGAAATCGGCAAGCGGGGACTGCTTCGCGACGACTCGGTGCCGCTCGAGGAACTCCCAGACTTCTTGATCAAGGCGACGCTCGCCACTGAGGACAGGCGTTTCTTCGAACATTTCGGCGTCGACGTCATGGGCACCATCCGTGCCCTGGCCGAGAACGCCCGCGCCGACGCGGTTGTGCAAGGCGGCAGCTCGCTCACTCAGCAGCTCGCCAAGAACATGTTCCTTTCGCCTGAGCGCGCATTGAGCCGCAAGATCAAAGAGGCCTTCATCGCCGTCTATCTCGAGAATCACTACACCAAGCGTGAGATCCTCAAGCTCTATTTTGACCGCGCCTATCTTGGCGGCGGCTCCTACGGCGTGGAGGCTGCGGCTCGATTCTATTTCGGCAAGTCGGTCCGCGACGTCACTCTTGCCGAGGCAGCAATGCTCGCCGGCATGTTCAAGGCCCCGACGCGCTATGCTCCCCATATCGACATGGCTGCCTCGCGCGCCCGCGCCAACGAGGTGCTGACCAACATGGTGGAGGCCGGATACCTGACCGAAGGCCAGGTCTATGGCGCCCGCATGAATCCCGCCAAGATCGTCGAGCGCGGGGACTATTACAGCCCAGACTGGTTCCTCGATTGGGCTTTCGAGGAAGTGCAGCGGATCATGCAGAACCGCAAGGAGCACATCCTCGCCGCTCGCACCACCGTCGATATCGGTCTGCAGAAGATGGCCGAGCAATCCCTCCAGCAGACAATCGCTCAATTTGGCCGGGCCCGCTCCTTCGACCAGGGTGCGATGGTGGTCCTGGAGCCTGACGGGGCGGCGCGGGCGATCGTTGGCGGCAAGGACTATGGGGAGAGCCAGTTCAACCGCGCGACCCACGCCCTTCGGCAGCCCGGCTCATCTTTCAAACCTTACGTCTATCTGACTGCTGTGGAGAACGGCTACACGCCGAACACCATGGT
>DATDLA010000049.1:0-2249 GCA_036519535.1 Methyloceanibacter sp. | reverse complement strand
TATTCGTCGCGGTAGACGCGCTCGCGCCGCTCGTGGCGCTCCTGGGCTTCGACGCTCAGGGTCGCGATCGGCCGCGCATCGAGGCGCTTCAGGCTGATCGGCTCGCCGGTCTCCTCGCAATAGCCGTAGGTGCCCTCATTGAGGCGGCCAAGGGCGGCGTCGATCTTGGCAATCAGCTTGCGCTGGCGGTCACGGGCGCGAAGCTCGAGCGCCCGCTCGGTCTCCGTGCTCGCCCGGTCGGCGATATCGGCGTGCTGAGCCGATTCGTCCTGCAGGTGCTGGAGCGTCTCTTTGGTCGAGCGGAGGATCTCCTCGCGCCAGCTAAGCAGCTTGCGCCGGAAATAGGCGCGCTGGCGCTCATTCATGAAAGGCTCATCGTCCGAGGGCCGATAGTCTTCGGGGATTTTACGCTTCGGCCGCATGAAAGCCTCTGCCAAACGCATCGTCTTTGTTCCTCGGGCCTATGGCCCCGTAGTCTCCCCTGCCGGTTTGAGAGCAATCGCGGCCCCCGCCGGTCGGCACCGTATTTACGGAAGCGGGGCACCAAGTCAAGTGAGCAGAAGCCCTTGACAAATGTCCTTCTGCGGAGCCAGCCGATTCACGTCGGCGGGATAGAGTCAGAGAGTGATTACAGGGGGATGACAGGCCATTGACATGAGAATCATTGGGGCCCTGGGTTGGGTCCTGAGCTTGCACACCCCACCTCTTCCTCATCCCGCCCAAGGCGCCAAGAGGCGCTAAAGGACATCGAGAAGCGTGCCGATCTCTTCCTTCACCCACGGCGCCGTCGACGCTTTGCGCAATATCGGCGATTTCGCGTCAGACTTGGTCGAGCCGACGGTCAGGCTCGGCGTCACCGGGTTGGCGCGCTCTGGCAAGACCGTGTTCATCACCGCGCTCGTGCACAACCTCATGGCGGGCGCCCGCATGCCGTTCTTCGAGGCGGTGGCGCATGGCCGCGTGTTGCGCGCCTATCTTGAGCCGCAGCCGGACGACGAAGTGCCGCGCTTCGACTATGAGCGGCATATGGCCGATCTCACCGCGAGCCCGCCGCGCTGGCCGGAAAGCACGCGCCGCATCAGCCAGCTCCGGGTTGCCATCGAATACGAGCCGCAGAGCTTCTGGAAGCGGCGGATCGGCTACAACCGGCTCAACATCGACATCGTCGACTATCCAGGCGAGTGGCTGCTCGATCTGCCGCTCCTGCGGCTCGACTATCGGCAGTGGTCGCATCAAGCGCTCGAGCAGAGCCGCTCGGCGAGCCGGAGAGTAATCGCCAAGTCAGCGCTGGCCGAGATCGATCCCGCGGCGCCGGCCGACGAGGTGGTGGCGCAGCGGCTTGCCGATCTGTTCAAGGCTTATCTGCGGGAGACGCGCGCCGACAATGAGGCCCTTTCGACGCTGCCGCCAGGCCGCTTCCTCATGCCGGGCGATCTTGAAGGGTCGCCCGCTCTCACCTTCGCTCCGCTCGATGCGCAGGGACGCGAGAGCTTTCCGCGTGGCTCGCTCTTCGCCATGATGGAACGGCGCTACGAGGCCTATAAGACCCATGTGGTGAGGCCGTTCTTCCGCGATCATTTCGTGCGGCTCGACCGCCAGATCGTGCTCATCGACGTGCTCGCCGCACTGAACGGCGGCAAGCCCGCGGTCGCCGATCTCGAACGCGCCATGACCGAGATTCTCGAATGCTTCAGGACCGGGTCGAACAGCCTGTGGTCGAGCCTGTTCAGTCCACGCATCGACCGCATCGTGGTCGCCGCGACCAAAGCGGACCATCTGCATCACACAAGTCACGGCCGGCTCGAGGCAATTCTTGCCGCGCTCACAGAGGATGCGATGGGGCGCGCACGCTATGCCGGCGCCGAGGTGAAGGCGCTCGCGCTCGCAGCCATCCGGGCGACGAAGGAAGGCACGGCGAAGCGGAACGGCCAGGCGCTGCCTTGCATCGTGGGCTACCCGCTGCCGGGGGAGACCATCGGGCGGCGGCATTTCGACGGCAGTGAAGCCTTCGCCATCTTCCCGGGCGATTTGCCCGCCGATCCCGAGACCGCTCTCCGCCACCCGCATGCTCAGCCTGACGACGTCCGCTTCGTGCGCTTCCGGCCACCCGACCCGGTGCCGCTTCTTGGCGGCGGCTTTGCCCCCTTTCCCAATATCCGTCTTGACCGTGCGCTCCAGGCGCTGATCGGAGACCGACTCACATGACCAAGCCACGCAAGCCGGCCTCCTTCCGGCTCGAAGAGATCGAA
>DATDLA010000048.1:0-6270 GCA_036519535.1 Methyloceanibacter sp. | reverse complement strand
CATCGGACGAGGCCAAAAAATCAGGCGAAGGTCGACTGTCCGGCGGCGGCGGCGGCCGGACTTCAGGCCAGGGTCGCGGGCCTAGGGCTTGCTCACCATAACGCTGACGCCGGGGGGCAGGCTTCGGCCGCCTGATGGGCTCAGCGACACGGGCTGGACCGGGGCCTCATCGGCGCCGTCGCCAAGGTGCACCGGGGGCCGTGCTCCCATCCCGTTCGGGCTTGGCGATGGCGTAATGGGTTGGGACGCATCGGGCGCGGTCTCCGGCACTTCGGACTCCGGGAGAGCGCCGGGCGTCGCCGCGTCGGAGGGCGCAAATTCGCCCTGAGGCGACGGAATGACGGTCTGGAGCGGCGTGTCCGGCAAGGGCGGCGCCTCGGCCGCCGGCGCCGGCAGGCTCTGTTCGGCCGCGGGCGGAGGGACGTCAAAATCGGGCTTGAGCTTGAGCCGGGTCAGAAGCAAGGCCGCGCTGATCATGAGCAGGACGGCAGCGGCCACCATGAGAAGCGAAATCTTGTGCCGCCCCGGCTCCTCGCTTGGCTTGGTTTCGGCCGCGACTCGCGCCTGTCGCGGAGACGCAGCGCCCCGTTCATCGGCCCGCGCCGCGGCGGCTCGCGCGGCGCGCCGCGCGGCAGCGACCAAGTCCTCGGTCGACTCGAAGGGAATATCGCGAATGAAGGTGGTGCGTTGGCGCGGCGGCTCGCCAGCTTCGGCCTCAGCCCGCGCCATGGGCTGCCGGCTTTCAGCGAAATCGGCAGCGCCGCCCTCGCTTGCCAGAGGGGCCATGCGCGGCTGAGCCTCGTGCAGGGCCGTTGCCGTCGCCGTCGCTCTGTCGCGCTCCCGTTGCATGAGCCCTTTCAAGGAGTCGTGCATCGCCGCCAGCGTGTCGACCAGACGATCGTCGGTGGCAAGGTTGCGCTTATTCATGGTCACGATGTCGCGGTGAAGCGCATCGAGCCGCCCCGCGGCGCTCGGCTTGCCAAGTCCTGTCTCGCCGACCAGGCGCGCGGTCTCCTGCGCCGCCTTGCTTGCCGCCCGCTCCAGCTGAGCTGGCGTGGCTTCGAAGCGCTCGATCAAGCGTTGCAACTGGCCTTCGACCGCGCCGATGCGCGCGGCCTGCTGCTCCACGCGGCCAAGCTGGAAACCCATGTCGGCAACTTGCCGCTCGATATGGTGCAACGTCTGGAGCTTTGGCGCCTGCGCAAGGGCCGCCTCGAAGCGCGCCGAGATTTCCTTCATGCGGGCATTCAGCTCTTCGATCGCGGAAGACGGCATCGCCTCGCCGATCGAGCGCTCGAGCCGCTGCGCCATGTCGATCAGGCGGCGGTCGAAGTCGGCATCCTCGCTCGCAGACGGAGGCGCAAAGGACCGCGAGGCGTAGCGCGGCTCGCTCTCCGGCAACGGGGCAGGGGCGGGCTCGGGTTCGACTCGTGCCTCGGCCGCGGCAAGGGAGGCCGACAGCGATGCAAACCAGTCTGGCTCGGCCAAGGCGAGACCGGCGGATACGGCGCGGACCTCCTCCAGGGCCTTGTCCAGCGTTGGAAGCCGTTCGGCCTCCTTTTTTGGCTGCGGTTGCTCCAGGCGGCGCGCGAGATCGCTCAACTGGTGGCGCAGCCGCTCCAGTGTCTCGGTCTCTTCCGGCGTGCCGAGGGCTTCGCTGACGCTTGCGCTGTACGAGACCTGGCCGAGCCGCGCGTGCAACTCGTCGAGCGCCTCGGCATAGCGGCGCTCGCTCTCCTCGATGCGCCTGATCAGCTTGCGCAGCAGGCTCTCGACGCTCTCCCGGTCGGGCGCGAGGGTATCGCTGCCGCCTAAACTGGCGACACTGCTCGTTTGCCAACGTACTTCCGGAGCCATCCCGTTCCCCTGACGAAAGTGATGCCCTGTTCGATGGGCCTGAATCGTGGGGTTGGTCTTCTAGGGAGACGCGCCACCGAACGGTCCTCACCACCGTGGCAAGTTGGGGTAAATTTTGGGTTAAGCCGCGCCCTGTTATGGGACATTTGCCGCGAGAATCGTGGGACTTGCCAAGCTCCTGAGGGGGGAGGACCATCGAAACTCCAGAGGAGGGGAGAGGCCATGACCATGAGACTGCTCGCCCTTGCTTTCGTCCTCTTCGCCGCGTCGCCCTGCTACGCCGGCGAGGATCCAGGCCGCTACACCATGACCACCGTCGGCGACAGCGTCTGGCGCCTGGACAGCGCCACCGGCGCGATGTCGGTCTGTGGCCAGAAGCTCGATCATTGGGCCTGCGAGAGCGTTGCCGACGACGCGCTTGCGCTCAAAGCCGAGATCGATCGCCTCACCCGCGAGAACCGGGAGCTCAAGGACAAGCTCGCCAAGGCGGAAGAAAGAGAGGCGGAGGCGGATCCGCTGCCGGCCAACCCGTCAACGCAATTTCCCGGGCTTGCCCTCGACGAGATGACCGGTTTCATCAACAAGATGATCCGCAGCTTGCAGGACCTGGTGCGCGACCTGAAGCAGCAAGAGGCGGGGCAGGCGCTTTGAGCCTGGGATCCGATCTAGCCTTTGCGGCGCTCGCCTGATCGATGGCCGAGCTCAGCCAAGCGAGCCACAGGCTGTGCGTGCGGACGCCCGGCAAGGGCTTCATCGACATCACGGAGGATTTGCGCCACTGGCTGCGCGACATCTCGGCGGGCGACGGCCTGCTCACCGTGTTTGTCTGCCACACCTCGGCGTCGCTCACCGTTCAGGAGAATGCCGATCCCAACGTGTGGCGCGATCTGATGACGACGCTCGAGAGCCTTGCGCCCGAGGACGCTCCCTACACCCACGCCGAGGAGGGGCCTGACGACATGCCGAGCCACATCAAGTCGATGCTGACCGAGGTCAGCCTCTCCATTCCGGTGATCGGCGGGCGGATGGCACTCGGCACCTGGCAGGGCGTCTATCTCATCGAGCACCGCGCGGCGCCGCATGAGCGCAGCATCGCTCTCAGCTTCATCGGATCAAATCAGTCCTCACCCTGAGGAGGGCCGAAGGCCCGTCTCGAAGGGTGAGCGCGCCTCATGCTCCGAGACGCCGCGTTTGGCGGTTCCTCAGCATGAGGGTTTGGGTATTTCAGCGCGCAAAGCGGTTGGTGGCCGCGACCAGCTCATGCACGATGCCGGCCTCGGTCATGGCGTGACCAGCGTCGGCGACGATGCGCAATTGGGCCTCTGGCCAGGCGCGGGCCAAGTCCACGGCGATCTTCGCCGGCGTCACCACGTCGTAGCGGCCATGCACGATCACGCCCGGTATCCGCTTGAGACGGTCCGCCGCCCTGATCAGCTGATCGTCGGCATCGAAGAAGCCGCCATGGATGAAGTAGTGGCATTCGATGCGGGCAAAGGCGAGGGCATAGGCGTCCTCCGAAAAGCGGCGCACGCGCTCGGCGTCAGGCAAAAGCGACACGGTCTTGCCCTCCCACGCGCTCCAGGCGCGCGCGGCCTTGAGCTGGATATCGGGGTCGGGATCGGTGAGCCGCCGATAATAGGCGGCGATCAGATCGTCGCGCTCTGGCAGCGGGATTGGGCGCAGATAATCCTCGAACGCTTCCGGGAAGATCCAGCTGCAGCCCTCCTGATAGAACCATTCGAGCTCGGCGCGCCTGAGCGTGAAGATGCCGCGGAGCACAAGCTCGGTCGCCCGCTCCGGATGCGTCTCGGCATAGGCAAGCGCAAGCGTCGAGCCCCAGGAGCCGCCAAACACCTGCCAGCGCTCGATGTTGAGATGCTCGCGGAGCTGCTCGATGTCGTCGACGAGATGCCAGGTGGTGTTCTCATCGATACTGGCATGCGGCGTGGAGCGCCCGCAGCCGCGCTGGTCGAACAGCACGATGCGGTAGCGTGACGGATGGTGATAGCGGCGCATCACGGCGGTGGACCCACCGCCGGGGCCGCCATGCAACAGCACGGCGGGCTTGCCGTCCGGATTGCCACATTCCTCGAAGTAAAGCTCATGCAGAGAGGAAACCTTGAGTCGCCCCGTGCGGTAGGGGACGATCTCAGGGAAGAGGCTCAAGCGCTCCCCTGCAGGTGTGTGACGCTCATTCATGTCGTAGCGATCTTGCATAATGGCGCCCCCGTTGGGGAGTGAAGACTGCTATTGACTTGCCGCCGCCGCGGCCCGCCGCTGGGCGCGATCGTAAAGCGCATCGCCGGAAGGATCGCGCAGCTCCTCGAAATAGGCTTGCTCAGCCGGCGTCGGCTTCGGTCCGAGCAGGCTGCCGATCACGCCTCCGATCAGCCCAAGCGTGGCGCCGATCAGCGCGGCGGGCACCGTGGTCAAGCGGAATTGACCGGCAATGGGCGCTTCCCCGAAGGCCATTGCGGCAGCCATGGTGGCGAAGCCGAGGCCAAGGGCAAGCATGGCGCCGAGCCAATTGCAGCGTCTCCACCAGATGGCGAGGAGCAGTACCGGGAAGAAAATTGCCGCGGCCGAGGCAAAGGCCATGATGGAGACCTGCATCACGTCGATCTCGGCAAGGCCGAGAAACACCCCGGCGGCGAGCGCCGTGGCGGCGATCGCCACCCACGCCACCATCAGGCGGGGGAGAACCTCACCGCGCGGATCGATCAGCCTGATGACGTCGTCGGCCAGGCTGCCGGCAAGGGTGAAGAGATGGGAGGCGGCGGCGGCCAGCGCGATCGCCAAGCCCGCGGCCGCCATGAGCACGGTGCAGACAAAGGGCAGCCGCGCCGCCATGGGCAAAGCGAGCACGATGCCGTCGCGCGCGATGAGCAGCTCCGACGCCTCGATGGCGCCATCGGTGTTGGCGTCCCGGGTGACGAGAAGCCGGTACGCGTTCAAATCGTTGAGCCAGGAGGGAAGCGCGTTTGCCGGCGCCTGAGCTATGTCCTGGAACATCAGCAGCCTGACGAAGGCAGCGAGCGCCGGGGCGCTGATGGCGAACAGCGCCACGAAGAACACGCCCCAGGCGACCGAGCGCCGCTGATCGGCGACCGAGCTCGTGACGCCGCTGCGGGCAAGCAGGCTCGGCAACGCCGCGGCGCCAAGCGTCAGGCACAGGAACAACGTCAAGAAATCGGTTCGGCTGACGGCGCCGAAGGCTTGCAGGAAGGGCTTTGTGCTCGGCCTCGGCTGCTCGCGGGGAAGCGCCGTCGCAAGCTCGCCTGGCGCTGAGGGCGAAACGCCGGCGACGATCTCCGAGCGTTTGAGCGGCTCGAACATCTCGCCATAGGTGAGTTGCGGTGCCGGCAGATTGGTGAGCAGCACAGAGACGATGATCAAGGGGACGGCGAAACCCACGGCGCCGACGATGAATTGCGCGCTCGCGCTCCAGGTGAGTGAGCGCATGCCGCCGACGATGGTGACGCAGGCGATGATGACGGCCACGCAAGCGACGGCGAGCTGATGGGACAGCGGCAAGAACATCGCGATGATCAGGGCCGCGACCTTGATCTCGGCGGCAAGCAAAAACGCCGAGGGCGGAAGTTGCAGCAAGCTCGCCATGGCGCGCAAAGCACGCGAGCGGAAGCGCTGGCCGAGAAAGGCAGGCATGGTGTAGGCGCCGGCCTTGCGCAGGTAAGGCACGAACAGAAGCCCGGACACGATGAGGCCCGCCGTCCAGGCAAGCCCGATGGCGAGCGCGTCGAAGCCGAGAAAGAACAGCGTGCCCGTGTAGGCGAAAAATCCGGTGCCGCCGATCAGCACTGCGGCAAGCACGGCGCCGTTGTAGACGGGAGGCACGCGGCGCCCCGAAGCAAAGAAATCCTCGACATTGAGGGTGCAGGCGCCGATCGCGAGGGCGAGATAGAGCACGAGCGGCACGAGGATCATGGCCCTCGCGACCCGCATCTCCTGCCAGCCGAGTTGCTCTAACATGGCAAGCGAGATCACGAGCGACACGAAGGCGCTGGTGAGAATGCCGTAATAAGCGCCAAGATGCGGGTTCGCTTGACGGCGGCGCGAGGGGCTCATGGCGCGCTCAAATCTCCTCGCCTTCGCTGAAGCTCCGGTCGATGCGCTCCTGCACGCGGGTCGACCAGAAGGCGAGCGCCACCATGCCGATCAGGAGCCCCTGCGCCAGTAGAAAGAAGCCGAGCGGAAAGCGCAAGAAGCCCATTTGATCGAGTTGCCCGGCGAAGGCCACCACGGCGAACACTGCGGCAAAAACGATGATCAGCGTGGCGATGGCAAGCGAGAGCGTCTTCCAGCGGTGGCGATCGCGTCCGGGCTGTTCCGACACCGAAGCTCTCCCTCACGAAGCGCGTGGCCGCCTAGCAGTTACCAGTTGCGGCACCTGTT
>DATDLA010000047.1:0-4017 GCA_036519535.1 Methyloceanibacter sp. | reverse complement strand
GACAAGGTCGTGGTGCTGATCGCCTCCAACATGGTGGCCGAGGTGTGCTCGCTTTATCTGCGCCGCCGCGACGCCTCGCTCGAGCTGTTCGCCACCGAAGGCTTGAACCCCGAGGCGGTGCACAACACGCATCTGAAGTCGGGCGAGGGCCTGGTCGGCCTGATCGCCGAGCACGGCGAGCCCATGCAATTCGCCGACGCCCAGATCCACCCCGCCTTCTCCTACCGGCCGGAGACCGGGGAAGAGGTCTACCACTCCTTCCTCGGGGTGCCGATCCTCAGGGGCGGCCACACCATCGGCGTGCTCACGGTGCAGAACCGCACCCAGCGCCATTACAGCGACGAGGAAGTGGAGGCGCTGCAAACCACCGCCATGGTGATCGCCGAGATGATTGCCTCAGGCGGCCTCGCGGTGAGCGAGGAGGGCGGTCAGGAGGCGCGCCGCGAGCAGAGCGCCAGGTTCACTGGCGTCACCATCTCCGAAGGCGTGGCGCTCGGCCACGTGGTGCTGCATGAGCCGCGCATCGTGGTCACCAAGCTTATCGCCGAGGACGTGGAGTTTGAGCGGCGCAGGCTGGCGCAAGCCATCGAAGAGCTCACCGGCATGATCGACGGCATGCTCGAGCGCGGCGATCTGCAACGGGCCGGCGAGCACCGCGAGGTGCTGGAGGCGTTCCGCATGTTTGCGCACGACCGTGGCTGGCGCCGGCGCCTCGATGAGGCGCTGCTCACCGGCCTCACCGCGGAAGCCGCGGTGCAGCGCGTGCGCAACGACACCCGCGCCCGCATGCTCAGGCAGATCGATCCTTACGCGCGGGAGCGGCTGCACGACATCGACGACCTCTCCAACCGGCTGTTGCGCGTGCTCGCCGGCGGGGTCGGCACGGCGGCGGCCGGCAACCTGCCGCAAGACACGATCCTGATCGCCCGCACCATGGGTCCGGCCGAGCTGCTCGACTACGACCGGCAGCGCCTGCGCGGGCTCGTGCTCGAGGAAGGTGGCGCTGCGAGCCATGTGGCCATCGTGGCCAGGGCGCTCGGCATCGCCGCCATCAGCCAGGCCAAGGGCGTGCTCGACGAGGTCGAGGCAGGCGACGCGGCGATCGTCGACGCCGAGGGCGGCGAATTGCATGTGCGGCCGACGCCAGAGGTGGTGGCGGCCTATGCCGACAAGGTCCGCTTCAGGGCGAGGCGCCAGGCCCAATACGCGGCCTTGCGCAGCGTGCCGGCGGTCACTCTCGACGGCGAGCGGGTGTCGCTCAACATCAATGCCGGCCTCGTGTTCGACCTGCCGCATCTCGATCAGTCGGGCGCCGACGGCATCGGGCTGTTCCGCACCGAGCTGCAATTCATGATCGCCTCGACCTTTCCGCGGCTTGAGCAGCAGACCCGCATCTATAAGGCGATCCTCGACGCCGCCGGCGAACGCCCGGTAGTGTTCCGCTCGCTCGATGTCGGCGGCGACAAGGTGCTGCCCTACTTTCGCGTGAACAAGGAAGAGAACCCGGCGCTCGGCTGGCGCGCCATCCGCATGGCGCTAGACCGGCCGGCGCTGTTCCGAACCCAGATCAGGGCGCTGCTCCGAGCCGCGCATGGGCGCGAGCTCAGGGTCATGCTGCCGATGATCGGGGACGTGGCCGAGCTCACGGCCGCCCGCGCCCTGATCGACCGCGAGGTCACCATCCTCAAGCGCCATGGACGGCTAGAGCCGAAGAAGCTGCTCGTCGGGGCGATGGTCGAGGTTCCGGCGCTGCTATGGCAGCTCGATCGTTTGCTGCCGTTAGCCGACTTCGCCTCGGTGGGCTCGAATGATCTGATGCAATTCCTGTTTGCCACCGACCGCGGCAATATGCTGGTGGCGGACCGTTTCGACGCGCTCAACCCCGCCGCGCTCCTGGCGCTCCGCGTCATCGTCGAGGCCGCGGCGCGGCATAATGTGCCGCTCAATTTGTGCGGCGAGATGGCTGGCAAGCCGATCGAGGCCATGGCGCTGATCGGCCTCGGCTTCCGCTCCATCTCCATGGCGCCGGCTTCGGTGGGGCCGGTGAAGGCCATGGTGCTGTCGCTCGATGCGAGCGATCTGTGGGGGCGGCTCCACGAGCTGCTGGCCTGCACGGACACAACCTTGCGTGCGGAGTTGAAGAGCTACGCGGCCGAGAAAGGTGTGCAGATTTGACGATTGCCGACGCGGAACTGCCATCTGGAGCCCGCGCGGAGGCTTGCAAAGCGTGGGCCGATAGGCTTGTGTGTGGCAAGAGTCGCAGGTCACAGAATGGCAACTTCACCGCGCCCGGCGCCGGGAAGCTTGCCTCCGGACGGTGGACCCGGAGGCCGCCTGCATATTCACGGGATTACGGAAATGCCAGCCGGCTATGACGCTGAGGTGGCGGAGTTATTTCGAGATCTTCGGTCGGCGAGCGGACTGTCGGAGGCAGATCTCGCGGCGCAGCTCGCAACGCGCACCGAGGTGGTGCAGGCGCTGGAGCAGGGTGCGCTCTATGCCCTGCCGCCCTGGCCGGAGACCTACCGCGTGGTGGCGACCTATGGGACGCTGCTGAACCTCGATGTGCGGCCGTTGCTGCGGCGCATCTATGCCCAGGTCGACGCAGGGGTGGTCGGGCTTGAGCCGAAGGCAATGCCGGACGTCCCCTTCATGGCGCCCCCTGACCACGTCGAGCACGAATTCCAAGGGCAGCCGGCCAAGTCCCAGCCTCAGGCCGCTGAGTCCGTCCCCATGCCGCCGCGTCAGCCCGCGCCATCCCCGGCAAGGCCGCCGCAAGCGGCGCCTGAGCGGCGGGGGCCTGGGCCCCTCCAGGCCCAGGCTCCTCAACCAAGGCCGCAGCCCCAGCAGCCGCTGCCGCATCAGCAGCAACCGCCACCATGGGCGCCTCAGCAAAGGGGAGCGCCGCCGGCACCTCCCCGCGGCGTCGCGCCGCAGCAGCCGCAGCCGCCACAGCCCCGCCAGTCCGCACCGCAGCGCGAAGCCAGGGTCCCGTCACCGCCGCCGCAGCCTCGGCCCCGCCCGGCGGTGCCGCTGCCATCGGCGCCCCAGGAAGAGAAACCGGCGAAGAAGAAGTGGCCGTGGAAGGCGCTCGTCAAATGGAGCGTGGCCGCGCTGGTCATTCTGGGGATCGCCGCCGGATTATGGCTATGGCTTGCCAAGCCTGGTGGCCTGCTCGGCTCCGGTCCGACTTCCGGGCAGCCAGGCGCCAAATCGTCCAATAAGGGCGCGCCAACCACCGCCGATCCAAACGACCCGCGGAGCCGGAAGGCAGACCGCCTGCCCGGCCCCTCCTAACTAGACCGCCTAAGCTCTATCTTCGAACATGACGACGATTCCCGCCGACAAGCTCGACAAGCTTGTCTCCCGATGGGAGACGGTGCAGGGCGCGCTCGCCTCCGGCGCCGACCAGGAGACCTATGTCCGCCTCTCCCGCGAATTCGCCGAGCTCAATCCCATCGTGGCGACGATCACCGCGCTCCGCTCCGCGCTGCGCGAGCGAGAGGGTCTTCAGTATCTGATCGACGACCCCGCATCTGAGACGGACATGGCGGCTCTCGCCGAGGAGGAACTGGGGCCGCTCGATAGCAAGATCGAGGAGCTCGAGCAGCAGCTCAAAGTGCAATTGTTGCCCAAGGATGAAGCCGACGAGAAGAGCGCCATCTTGGAAGTGCGCGCCGGCACCGGAGGCGAGGAGGCTGCGCTGTTCGCCGCCGATCTCTTCCGCATGTATCAGCGCTACGCCGACGCCCATGGCTGGAAGGTCGCCATCATCTCGGCAAGCGAGTCGTCGACCGGCGGCTACAAGGAAATCATCGCCAACATCACCGGCAAGGGGGTGTTCGCCAGGCTAAAGTTCGAATCAGGGGTGCATCGCGTGCAGCGCGTGCCGGAGACCGAGGCGCAAGGGCGCATCCATACCTCGGCTGCGACCGTAGCGGTGCTGCCGGAGGCAGAGGAGGTCGACATCAAGATCGACGACAAGGATTTGCGCATCGACGTGTTCCGGGCGAGCGG
>DATDLA010000046.1:0-3778 GCA_036519535.1 Methyloceanibacter sp. | reverse complement strand
CGAGATCGGCGGCGGTCACGACGCCGCGGCCCGGCGCTTGGCGCCCGCGCCCGTCACCCGGCCGTCGGCGAGGCTCACGATGCGGTCGCAGCGCTTGGCGAGCGCCCGGTCATGGGTGATGAGCATGAGCGTGGCGCCGGTCCGCTCCTTCAGCGTGAAGAGAAGGTCCATGATTTCGACGCCGGTGGTCTCGTCGAGATTGCCGGTCGGCTCGTCGGCGAGAATGAGAGAGGGCTTGGGCGCAAGCGCGCGGGCCATGGCCACCCGCTGCTGCTCGCCGCCGGAGAGCTGCCCCGGGAAATGCGTCTCGCGGTGCGAGAGCCCGACCTCGGCGAGCGCCGCGCGCGCGGCATCGAAAGCATCGTCGCGGTCGAGGAACTCGAGCGGCAGCGCAACGTTCTCGATGGCCGTCATGGTGGGCACGAGGTGGAAGGATTGAAACACGATGCCGATATTGGCGGCGCGCAGCCGCGCCAGATCGTCCTCATTGAGCGTGCTGAAATCGGCGCCGAGCACGGTGACGCGGCCTTCAGTCGCGCGCTCGAGGCCCGCAATCACCATGAGGAGCGTGGATTTGCCCGAGCCCGAGCGGCCGACCACGGCAATCGATTCGCCGGCCGCCACGTTCATGTCCAATCCGCGCAATATGGCGACGGGACCGGCGCGGGAGGGAAGCGTGACATGCACGTCTTCGAGCCGGATGGCGGAGGCAGAGGAGTGTTTCAGAGTTTGATCCATGGAACCGGGTCGCGCTCCTGACATGGCACGGCAACGTGTAATAAAGAAGAGCAAAGAGGTCCAAAAGATGAAGCGAGGCGCACTTGGTTCCGCCGTTGTTGCCGCAGGGATTCTGGTTGCCGCGTCGGGGCTGTCCGCAAGTCAGGCAGCGGCGCCCACGCCGGTGATCGTCGCCTTCGGCGACAGTCTGACCGCCGGGCTGGGCTTGCCGGAAAAGGATTCCTTCCCGGCCCAGCTCGAGCGGGCGCTCAAGGCACGCGGCCAGGAGGTGAAGGTGGTCAATGCCGGCGTTTCGGGCGACACGGCGGCGGCGGGGCTAGCGAGGCTCGATTGGGCCATGCCTGACGATGCGAGCGCCGTGATCGTCGAGCTCGGCGCCAACGACGCACTTCAGGGGCTCGATCCGGCGGCGACCAAGGCGACGCTGGAGAAGGTCATCACCGAGCTCAAGGCGCGCGGGCTGCCCATCCTGCTCGCAGGCATGGAGGCGCCGCGCAATATGGGCAAGGACTATGTGGACCAGTTCCGGGCGCTCTATCAGGACCTCGCCACACGCTACGACCTCATCCTCTATCCCTTCTTCCTCGACGGCGTGGCACTAGACGACAAATACACGCTTGGCGACGGGCTTCATCCCAACGCTGAAGGGGTGGCGCGCATTGTCGACGGCATCATGCCGAAGGTCGAGGAACTGCTCGCCAAGGTAAAGCCCAAGCCTTGATTTAAGACAGCGGCGGTCACGAATTCGTCTCAAGACTTTGCAAGGAGAGTCGCATGACCAACCCGCCGGCCCAAGCCCCGATCCCTCCGCAGAGGGTCATGTCGCAGCTCTTGTTCGGCAAGCAGCTGACGGCGTCGTTGTCGGCGCTGGCGCGGCTTGGCGTCGCCGATCACATGGATGATACGGCAATATCCGCCGAGGAGCTTGCCGGACGCGTCGGCGCCCATGCGCCGTCGCTGTTCCGCGTCATGCGCATGCTGGCAAGCTTCGGCGTGTTCACCGAGGAACCGGGCGGAAAATTCGCCCTGACCCCGCTCGGCGCGCTGCTCAAGACCGACGTGCCAGGATCCATGCGCTACATGGCGATGATGCTCGGCGACGAGCCGTCGATGCGCGCCTATGTCCATATGGCTGACTGCATCCGCACCGGCGGCGACGGCATCACCATGGCCTACGGCAAGCCGATCTTCGATCTATTCGCCGAGCGCCCCGAGCAGGCCGCGACCTTCCAGCTGGCGATGAGCGGCGGCTCGGCGATCGCGGCGCAATCGATCCTCGCGTCTTACGATTTCTCTGGCATCGAGCGCCTCGCCGATCTTGGCGGAGGGCATGGGCTTCTGCTCGCCTCGGTCCTGCAAAAATACCCTGGAATGCAGGGCGTGCTGTTCGACCTTCCCGAGGTGCTCGCGGGTGTGCCGCCCGATCGCCTTGAGGCTTGCGGTGGCCGCTTGCGCGTGGAGGCTGGAAGCTTCTTCGAGCGCGTGCCGCAAGGCTGCGATGCCTACATGATGAAGCACATCATCCACGATTGGAGCGATGAGCATTGCCGCACCATCCTGCGGCTGATCCGCGCAGAGTTGCCTCCGCATGGCCGCCTGCTTGTCTGCGAGCAGGTCATGCCTGAGGAGCCTGGCCCGGCGCCGGCGAAAATGCTCGATATCGAGATGCTGGTGATGACCGTCGGCGGCAAGGAGCGCACGCCGCGCGAGTTCGCCGAGCTGTTCATTTCCGCCGGCCTCAAGCTCGGCCGCATCGTGACGACGCCGACGCCGACCTGCATTGTCGAGGCACTCCCCAATTGATGAGACGGCAGTCACCCAAAGACGCTGTCTTCGTCATGGCCGGACTTGTTCCGGCCATCCACGTGAGTTCGTCATTCCGGCGCAAGCCGGAATCCAGTCGCGCCGAAGGCGCAAAGAAAAACTGGACCCCGGCTTTCGCCGGGGTGACGCCGTTTGAAGCGCCAACGGTGACTAGCTCCACTGCCTGGCGAAGGCCAGGATGAAGCACGCCGCCGCGGCAAGCGATGCTGCGGTGCGCTCATGGTTCCAGGCCGTCCACACTGAGAGATAGTGCGTCCACACCGCCTTGCCCTCGGCGCTCTCTGGTTTCACGGCGGCGAGCCTGTTGTTGAGCGGCACGTTGCAGATCATGGTCACGAGAATTGAGCCTAAGAGGTAGAGCTGGCTCCCGGCGAGCAAGTAGAAGGCGCCAGGCTCGGCCCAGTTGATGAGGGCTGCGACGGCGAGCACAAGAGAGAGCACGGCCGTTCCGAAGAAGGTTCCCAGAAACAGCGGATTCAGCACGGCGACGTTGACCGATTGCATGGCGGAGACGCCTGATGCCGGCGAGATGCGGCCAAGCGCCGCCATGACGCATGACGAGAAGGCGAGAAAGAAGCCGGCGATGAGGCCCGAGCCGAGCGCGGCGAGAAACGTCAAGGCTAACATTAAGGATCCCATCCGCTTTCCTCGCTCCAGGTGCAGCCCGCGGCTCGACCGGAGACTTGGTTCAACCCACCTCGACGTCTTCCCAGAAGCCGAAGCGGTTCGCCACATGGCGCATTGAGGGACGCGGGGCCTCGTAGATCCAGGCGGCGCGGGGATAGCGCTTCTCGTCGATCACCACATCGTAGAACTGAACGCCGTGCGGACAGGCGTGGTCAGACTCCGTCTTCGCCGCCTTCTCAAGCCATTCCATGCGCACCACGGAGATCGGGAAGTAGCGATAGCCGCCCTCCGCCACGATGTCGTCGCTCTGCGCGATCACGCGATCCTTCAGCGTTGCTTTCATGCTGGCCTCCTATTGGCCCCAGGACACGTTGGTGCAGCGGACGCCCTTGGTCTTGGTCGAGGTGATCTTGCCGGTGTCGAGCGCAATCTCCCAGGCGCGCCGGACCTCGCTCCACCATTCCTTGCTCTCGGGCCCCTTCGCCTCGCCGATGAAGCGAAGCGTCTCGTCCTTGCCTTGCACGCAGGAGATGGTGAACTCCACGCCGGCCTGCGGCGGCGGCACGATCAGCGCGTCAGCCACCTCGTA
>DATDLA010000045.1:0-7409 GCA_036519535.1 Methyloceanibacter sp. | reverse complement strand
GCACAACTCCCATATCGGCAACGCGGCCTTCACCGAAATGGGCCAGGTGCGCGGCGAGCACAATATCGGGCAGCTGGCACGCCAGCGTTTCGGCGAGGATACGGCGCTGATCGGCTTCGGCACCGACCGCGGCACCGTTGCTGCCGCTTCGGACTGGGACGGAGACATGGAGATCAAGCGGGTACGCCCTGCCCGCGACGATTCCTACGAGGGCCGGTCGCGCGACACCGGCATCGCCGCCTTCATGCTCAAGACCGGGCCGGGACAAAGGGAGATGGTGCGCAGCGAGCTCGCCGAGCCGCTGCTCGAGCGTGCCATAGGCGTCATCTACCGGCCGGAGACTGAGCTGCTCTCGCACTACTTCCAGGCCGAGCTGTCGCGTCAGTTCGATGCCTGGATCTGGTTTGCGGAAACGCAAGCGGTGGCGGCGCGTCCGGTGCACGCCCACGGGCCCGACGAGACCTACCCCTTCGGCCTCTAGTGCCGCATCCCAAACTGCGGCAGCACTTTTGTTTCATTTTGTTTCTCGTCCCAACCATTGCCTTTTTGTAACGCTAGCTCTCCCCGGCTCGTGCTATCGGCTGGGCCTAGGGGAAAGCATGACGACGCGCTTTCTGCTCATTCTCGTTGTGGCCGCGGCGGCCGGCGCTGGCGCCTATTATTACTGGCACCAGAGTGGGCCGGGCCGGCTCGACATTCAGACGGCCGAGGTCAAGCGTGGCGACGTGCGCCGCATGGTATCGACCTCCGGCACGGTCAGCGCGCTTGTCACCGTCGATATCGGCTCGCAGCTCTCCGGCAATATCGGCGCGGTCAATGTCGACTACTCGAGCGAGGTCAAGCGGGGCGAGGTGCTCGCCCGCATCGAGCCGTCGAGCTTCGAGACGCGCGTGCGCGAGGAGGAAGCCGCCGTCGCGGTGGCCAAGGCCAATGTCGACCTGCAAGAGGCCGGCATCGGGCGGGCTGAGGCCAATCTGCATAAGGCCGAGCTCGACCTCGGCCGTGCCAAGGAGCTCGTCGCCAAGGGCGCCACTTCGCAGGCGGCTCTCGACACCGCGATTGCCGCCGAGCAAGGCGCCGTGGCCGACATCGCCATCGCCAAGGCCAATGTCGAGAACGCCAAGGCCACGTTGACCCAGCATGAGGCGACGCTCGACAGCGCCCGCATCGACCTCGACCGCACCTATATCCGCTCGCCCATCGACGGGGTGGTCATCGACAAGATCGTGGAGGTCGGGCAAACCGTAGCCGCGAGCCTGCAGGCGCCGAAGCTCTTCACCATCGCCCAGGATCTCAACCAGGTGCAGATCCAGGCACAGGTCGATGAGGCCGATATCGGCCAGGTTACCAGCGGCAACCCGGTGAGCTTCACCGTCGATGCCTATCCTGACGTGACCTTCGAGGGGACGGTCGAGCAGATCAGGCTCGCGCCGATCTCCTTGCAGAACGTCGTCACCTATACCGTTGTCATCGCCGCCGACAATCAGCTCAGCCGGCTTCTGCCCGGCATGACCGCCAATGTCGAGATCATCACCGGCGAGCATCCTGGCGTCGTGGTGGTGCCCAACGATGCTCTGCGCTTCCAGCCGCGCGGGGCTGCCGAGGCGTTGATCAGCGACGCGACGGCGACGGTCTCCACGCCAACGGCGTCGGGCGCGGGCGACCGCACCAGCCGGCTGCTCGACAGGCTGAAGGTCGATCTCGGGCTCTCGCCTGAGGAAGTAGCTAAGGTACGCTCCGGTGTGGAGGCCGAGTTCGCGGCGCTCCGCAGCGCAGGCCCTCCCGGCGCTGGGCCTAACCAGGAAGACGCGCGCGAGCAGGCGCGCATGCGCGTCGCCAAGGTGCTGCGCACCGTGCTCGCTCCGGACCGGTACAAGAAATACGAGGAGCTGCAGCGCGCGCGCCCGAGCAGCCCGCGCTCTGCCACGGTGTGGACCTATGAGGGCGGCCGCTTGGTGCCGCATCAGCTCCGCCTTGGCCTCTCCGATTCCAACCTCACCGAGGTGACCGATGGGCTCGAGCCGGGGGCGCACGTGGTGCTGCGTGCCCGCGAGGTGGCGCCATGACGCAAGCGCCTGCGTCCTCCCCTCCCCCGCAGATCGTGGCGCGCGATCTCACCAAGACCTACCGCATGGGCGACAGCGTCATCGGCGCGCTGCAAGGCATCAACGTCGAAGTGGAGCGCGGCGAGTATCTTGCCGTCACCGGCCATTCCGGCTCCGGCAAGTCGACCTTCATGAACCTGATCGGGGCGCTCGACACGCCGACGAGCGGTTCGCTCAAGATCGAGGGACGCGAGCTCTCCGGCCTGAGCTCCGATGCGCTCGCGCAATACCGCAACGAGAAGATCGGCTTCGTGTTTCAGACCTTCAATCTGCTTGCGCGGACGAGCGCGCTCGACAACGTGGCGCTCCCGATCCTCTATTCGCACCGCGCCGGCAAAGGCGACGCCCGCGAGAAGGCGCGCGCGTGCCTGGCAAGAGTCGGACTTGGCGAGCGGGAACGGCATCAGCCATCGGAGCTTTCCGGCGGCCAGCAGCAGCGCGTGGCCATCGCCCGGGCGCTCGTCAACGACCCGCACATCCTGCTCGCCGACGAGCCGACCGGCGCGCTCGACAGCCGCACCACCGACGAGATCATCGCCCTGTTCGAGGCGCTGAACGAGAGCGGCATCACCGTGATCCTCGTCACGCACGAGCGCGACATCGCGACACGCACCCGCCGCCGCATCACCTTCAAGGACGGCCTCATGGTCGAGGACACGAAGTGAGCCCGCTCGCCGCCTTCAAGGCCGCGCTCGCCGCGCTCAGGCTTAACGCGCTCAGGAGCTTCCTCGCCATGCTCGGCGTGATCATCGGGGTCGCTTCGGTGATCGTCATGGTGTCGGTGGCGAGCGGCGCCGGACAAGCCATCGAGCAGCGCATCAGGGCGCTCGGCACCAATCTCCTCGTCATCCAGCCCGGCTCCTACACCTCGGGCGGACGGCGCGCCGGCGAAGGCACCGCGCTCGCGCTCTCCGAATCCGACCTCGCCGTGATCCGCGACAAAATTCCCGGCGTCGCCGCGGCGACCGGCATCGTCAGCGGCTCGGCGCCGATCGTGGTCGGCAACACCAATTGGACGACGTCGATCGACGGCGTAGGCGACGATTTCCTCGAGGTGCGCGACTGGGCGCTGACCGAAGGCCGCAACTTCACCGAGGCCGAGATCAGATCTGGCGCCAAGGTGGTGATCCTCGGCGCCACCACGGCGCGCGAGCTGTTCGGCGAGGAGCCCGTCATCAGCCAGCAGGTGCGCGTCATGAACGTGCCCTTCACCGTGATCGGGCTGCTTGCGCCGAAGGGCCAGTCCGGCTTCGGCACCGACCAGGACGACACCGCCGTGGTACCGGTCTCGACCGCGCGCCGCCGCCTGTTCGGGGCCGAGAAGACCGTGCCCGACAATCTGAAGCGCATCATGGTCGAGGTCGCCTCGGCCGAGGAGATGAGCGACGCGCAGAGCGAGATCGAGACCCTGCTCCGCTCCCGCCGGCATGTGCGCATGGGCACCCCCGACGACTTCCAGGTGCGCAACATGGCGGAATTCATCCGTACCCGCAGCGAGACGCAGAGCATCCTGAGCCTGCTGCTCGGCGCCACCGCCGTCATCTCGCTGATCGTCGGCGGCATCGGCATTATGAATATCATGCTCGTGTCGGTGACCGAGCGCACCAAGGAGATCGGCCTGCGCATGGCGGTCGGCGCCCGCCGACGCGACATCCTCTCGCAATTCCTCATCGAGGCGGTGACGCTCTGCCTCACCGGCGGGCTGATCGGGCTCGCCATCGGCGGGGGCGCGGCCATCGCGCTTAGCATCTGGGGCGCCTGGCCGGTCGCGCTCTCGCCGGGGCTGGTGCTCATCGCCGTTGCCGCTGCGGCGCTGGTCGGCGTGTTCTTCGGCTACTACCCTGCCCGCCGCGCCTCGCTGATGAACCCCATCGACGCCCTTCGCTACGAGTGACTTCGTCACACACAAGTAGCTTCGCTACACTCTGCTCTCCATCTAGCCACCAAGGACCAGGACCGATGCCCAGCCTGCCAAGCCTCGCCTTCGACCCCCTGATCGCCATCGCCGTGGTGTTCGCCACGGCCTTGACCGACGCCATCTACGTCATGTTCACCAACGCGGTGGTGAAGCGGAAGCGGTTCCCGGCGGCGGCCTGGAGCAGCGTTTGGTACATGCTCTCCTCCTTTGCGGTCATCACCTACACCCACCATTGGATCTACGTCGGGTTCGCCGCTGCCGGCTCCTTCATCGGCGCCTATGTGACCATGACCTTCCTCCATCCCGGCCCCGTCTATCCGCCCCCGCCGGTCGGCTCCGCCGCGGCGTAAGCGCGCGTTCGCGCGCAGAAACCAGAAACCGAAAACCGGAAATCGGAAGTGCATCTTGCTCGCTCTGATTTCTGACTTCTGATTTCTGGCTTCTGACTTCTGCTCGCGCCAAGCCCGAACGCCTCGCCGCTCCAAGGAGCGCGAGTGGCGCGAGCCGTGAGGGAAGCGCGGAGCGCCCGAGGGCCGCTTCCGACTGCAGTTTCAGGGCAGCCTTCAGGCGCCCCGCGCGCGGCGATATGTTGAGCGCCTTCCCCTCGCTTACCGCCTCTTCCGCGGGCCGTGCATGACGGCCGGCAGAGATGGACCCGGGCTTTCCAACCCAGGCGGGGGGCAGACGAGCCCCTGAGGTGGTCCGTTACACCGGCCGCCCAGGCTAGAGCCACTCTTTCTCAGATGAGGCCCACTCGCCTTCGCGGTTCTCCTCAGGCGCCGCACCCGTCCCCACGTGGCGGGACGGTCCCGGTCACGCATCCCTCGCGGGGAAGAGATGGACCGAGCGTAAGCGAGGCACGAGTGGCGGGGATAAGTGGTGAAAGGCCGACCGCCGAGTCGTGGCGATGTCAGCTAAGTGCCAATAGCGGACGTCGTCGAGCAGTTCGTCCCGGCTGGTGGCGCGACCTGGAAGCATCGTCGAAACCGACATGACGATCCCAGTTCACCTCTTCGGGTACGCCGTGAAAACGTAATCCTTTGCCTTCACTATCGTATGGCACGCGAACCCGCACTTGGCGTCGTTCGCCTGCGGCGGCTGGTCAGCTAAAGTGGCGGGCGTGAACGTGTCCGCCGCGGCGTCATAGTTAAAGGCGGCCCATCCCCAATTGCCGCTGTCCGCGAACCTCTTGCTGTCCCTCACCATGAAGTCAACGTCATGCAAGGTGCCCGGCACCCTCGTCGTCGGATCGGGGGCCTCCGCACTCTTGTTCGGCTTCCAATGGATCTTCGCCATCTTGGATCCGTCGGGGAAAGGCTTGCCGTTGTCGGGAACGCCGGCACGGTAGGCGTCGATCATTGTAGGATTGGCGAGGATCACGGCGAGCGCGCCGTCGGTCTGACTGACGGAAACAGTCTGCCAGTCTTCGTATCCCCTAAACTCAGAAAACGCGAGCCCATTCGGCACTTGCACAGTGTACGTGTCCTGCGCGGAAATGGCCCTGCCGCCCAAGACGGCGAGCACTACCGCAACAATCACTATCAGCCAGAATGGACCTCTCGTCATGGCTCACTCCTTCGCTAGCGTTTGCATTTCAAATTTTACTGGCGTTCGTTCAAACGGCGCTTGGTCAGACAGCATCGGCCGGGCACGAACGCTGGCAGTGTGCCACCCCGAACTGTCACGATCCATAGGCGTTGGTGCTGCCCTTGTCGCGGCAGCAGGAAAGACCTCGTTCACGCGTTTACGAGCGGTGTCCGCCTTGGGTCAGAAGCCGACACCAGCGGCGGCGGACTTGCGCCGCTTTGTGCCATGAGCGGACCTCAACGCCTCCCAATGTCAAACCCCCTGTGCTCAATTCGCATATAGAATTGATGGCAGGGGGGTGCGAGGAGGCCCCATGTCAATAGAAACTCACGAGGATCTGCACCGGCGACACGTCCTCTGCGGCGGCGGTGCCTTCGTGTTTGCCGCAATGATTGCCTCACTGCTTGGAGACTCGAAGCCGGTGCGCGCGCAAACGATCACCGGCAGAGTTCCCGAAGTGGACCGCGTATCTGTTCGGGTCGTCATCGACAGCTATCAGTTCGGCGTCGCGGCAGGTAAGAAGATGGGCTCTGTCGATGTCCAGCACTTTGGCTGGGGCCTGAGTAGCGACAAGCCACCCGACAGGACTCTAATCAGCGAGTTCGGCCTATCGATGCATGCCGAGTCCAAGCGGCGTCGTGAGACACGCAACCTTCTAATGGATTTTGGTTTCACTCCTCAAGCCCTCAACAACAACGCCAGTTTGTTGACCGTTGACCCAAGCAAGCTGTATGCCCTCGTGCTCAGTCATGGCCATTATGACCACTTTGGCGGACTCGTCGGGTTCTTGCAGCAGAACAAGGAAACGCTGAAAGCGAAGCTTCCGTTCTATGTTGGCGGAGAGGAGTGCTTCTGTTCGCGCGAATGGGTTGGGCCGCCGGTTCCGGGCAATTTTGGCGCGCTCGACCGCCAAACGTTGGAGCAGGCTAATCTGACTGTGACCTACGCTGAAGGGCCGTCGCTCGTTGCCGACCACGCCTTCACCACAGGACAGATCGGGTTGCGGAGTTTCGAGAAGGTGCTCTCGCCCAGTACCATGAAAGTAGGCATTGCGCATGGGATCGGGTGCTATCCTGATAAGCTGCCACAAGAAGAAAAAACCAAGTCGATCGTCCCCGACCAATTCCAGCATGAACTCGCAACCGCGTACAACCTCAAGGGACGTGGACTTGTCATTCTTACCGCGTGCAGCCACCGCGGCGTCGTCAATACCATCAAGCAGGCCCAGGCAGCCTCGGGGGTTACCAAGGTGCATGCGGTGATCGGCGGATTCCACCTTGCTCCCTACAAGGAGGATTATGTGCGCCAGACCATCGCGGCGCTCGAGGGGATGGACATCGATTACGTCATCCCACTGCACTGCTCGGGCGAGGTGTTTTACGAATTCGCGAAGTCTGAAATGCCAACCAGGCTACTGCGTTCGTACACAGGAACCCGCTTCGTATTCGAAGGTAGCGGCGCCTAAGCATGCTTCAAGCTGGTGGGCGAGAGCACGTAGTCGCCTAACGATGGCTTTGAGATCATTGCTCACACGACGACATCGGCTATGGGTCAGAAGCCGACGTTAAGGCGACCATCGAGTTGTGGTCTGCCTTGTGCCAGAAGCGGGCCTACGCCGCCCCTTTGCAGGCCTCTCACGGAGATTCTCTAGTCGCTCGGCGGCTCTTCAAGAAAGAATCGCAGCATTTCGCGGGAGGCATCAGGGCCCTGCGGGTCCGTGTAGGTGCCATCGGCGCTGCCGCCGGACCAGGCATGACCGCTGCCGTGGATGAGCCAATGCTCCACCACCACAGTTCCGG
>DATDLA010000044.1:0-4514 GCA_036519535.1 Methyloceanibacter sp. | reverse complement strand
TTCGCCTCGAGCTTGACGGTTCCGGCGAGAGCGCCGGTGAATTGCGCGGGATCGCTGCCTTCGGCGGCAAGCTCGGTCTTGATGTTGGCGGTGCCGCTGATCGGGAGCGCGAGGGCAAGCGGCTGGAGACAGGTGTCGATGGCAATATCGTCCAGATTGGCGACGAGGCTCACTTGTTTGCTCGCCTGAGCGAGATCGACATCGAGCCGCCCGTCAGCGGAGCCGCCGCACAATTCGAGCTCGCCCACCTCGCTCGCCACCACCCCCCGCTTGGCGCTGACGGTGAAACCGCCCCGCCCGAGCTTGAGCGCGCCGGCGTCGATGGCGGCGGCCGAGATACGTAGATCCGCGTCGATAAATTGCAGCAGGGGCCGATTGAAGGGGAAGGCCGCCGTCGATGCCGTGGAGGGTGGTGCCACGCCATCGCTCGAATTGGTTTTGCCGAGATAGGGATCGAGCATCAGCCGGTCGAAGGCGAGCGTGCCTTCAATGCGCGGCCGCAACCTTGTTGCACTGAGCGCGAGCAAGCCTACGGCCTTGTTGTCGTCGAGCGTGAAGGTTCCGTCGTCGAAGGTGAGCGTCGACCCGGCAAGATGGAAGGCGCCGGACGCCGAGAACCCCTTCAAGCTGTCGCCCGCCGGCAGTCTGACGCCGAGCCAGTTGAGAAACCTGCGCCCATCGTCGATCTCGGCCTGCATGTCGCCGTCGAGCTTGAACTCGCTCGCATAGGACGCCGTACCGTTCAATCTTACGCGGATTGGCTTGGCGGAGATCATGAGCGCGAGCGGAAAACTCTCCACCCCGCCGGTCGCCGTGGGCGATCCGCTTTCCAGCGAGTAGCGCACCGTCGCGTCCTTGTACACGAAGGAGCCGAAACCGGAAACGGCGCCGGTGTCCTTGCCGGCGTCGATATGGGCGTAGATGTCCTTGATGGCGCCGTTGCGAGCCGCAGGCAGCGTGATCCGGCCCTTGCGCACATGCAATACTCGCACCGGCGCTCCGCCAAGGAGGTTGGTGAAGAGGTCCTGTGCAGGCGTTGCCGCTGAAGCACCGGCCAGCGACCCGTCGCGCAAGATTATGCGCGGCTTCAACAGGCGCAGGGCATCGATGGTGATGCGGCCGCGCAAGAGATCGACAAGATCGAGCGACACCTTGGCTTCCCTAACGATCAGCGTCTGCACCGCCGGAAGCCTGGTGCTGTCCTGCACCTCGAGCTGGCCACGTACCGAGACGTCGGGCAAGAAGCGCACGCGCACCGGTCCGGTGAATTTGACCTTGCCTCCCGTCCACGCCGACAGCTCCGAGGCGACGCGATCGCCGAAGCGCGAAGTGTCGCCGATCAGCCAGGGAATGAGGGCGATGCCGAAAATAAGAACCGCGAGCAGGCCGACGAGAAGCCATTTCCATGGCAGCTGGCTAGGCTTCATGCCGTCCGACCCACCCGTTTCGTTGCTGCCCCAAAAGAGGAAGCGCGACCATTTCTTATGCCGCCCAAGGCCCCAGGAGGTTTTAGCCCGATTGGCCGGAGATAGCGAGCCCGCCGCCCCCGATTTATTGAGCGATCGAAAGCCCCTCGGCCGCGGCCGAAGCCGCCGCCCGGCGGCTGGTCGAGGCCCCCGGACGCCCTGCGACAATGATTCCATGCAAAAGGAGAACCGGGGCAAGACTGACGAGCACGATGGTGAGCGCCGACAGCCCAGCCTCCTCGTAACGGTAGAGCGAGGCGAGGGTGAACACCTGGGTGGCAAGGGTATCGAAGTTGAAGGGACGGAGCAGCAGCGTGGCCGGAAGCTCCTTCATCGAGTCGACAAAGACGAGGAGGGCGGCGGCGCCGAGCGCCGGGCGCAGCAGCGGCAGATGCACCCGCCACAAGGTTTCGCTGGTCGTGGCGCCAAGCGTCTGCGCCGCGGCGTCGGTATTGCGCGAGATCTTGCTAAGACCAGCCTCAACCGCACCCAGAGACGCCGCGAGGAAGCGGATAGCGTAGGCAAGCACCATGGCGAACGCGCTGCCCGAAAGCAGGAGCCCCGTCGGCACGTTGAACAGCGATCGCATCAGGGCGTCGACGCTGTTGTCGAGCCGGGCAAGAGGGATCAAGAGCCCAATGGCGAGCACGGTGCCGGGAACGGCGTAGCTGATGGCGGGGACGACGCTTAAAGTGTGGATCAGCTTCGATCGCGTCTGCCGGCGCGCGTACCCAAGGATCACGGCGAAGGTGACGGCTAGACAGGCGGCAGCGGCGGACAGCATCAGACTGTGCAAGGCGGCCTGCCAGAACTCCGGCGCAAGCCCGGCGGCGATATGGGCAAGCGCGTCGTGGATCAGCACCGAGGCGGGCAACACGAACCCGAACAGCACCGGCAGCGCGCAGGCGGCGGCAGCGAGCAATCCGGCGGCGCCCGGCAGCGTGTCCTCTGGGAGATGCCGATAACGACCGGTGGTGTGGTGGTAGCGCCGATTTGCCCGCATCGCGCGCTCGATGGAGAGCACGGCGAAGACGAAGGCGAGCATGATGCAGGCGATCTGGGCGGCGCCAGCCAAGCTGTTGCGGTCGAGCCAGGTGTCGTAGACGGCGACGGTGAGCGTGCGCACGCCAAAGAACTCCACCGCGCCGATGTCGTTCAGTGTTTCCATCAGCGCGAGCGCCACGCCCGCGGCAAGCGCGGGTCTCGCCAGCGGCAGCGCCACCTCGAAGAAGGTTGCGGCGGCGCTGCGGCCGAGCGTGCGGCTCACCTCGAGCACGCACACCGACTGGGCGAGAAAACTCGCCCGCGCGGTGATGTAGACGTAAGGGTAGAGCACCATGCTCATCACCAAGATGGCGCCGCCAACGCTCCTGATGTCGGGGAACCAATAGTCCTTGGCGCTATGCCAGCCGAACAGCTCGCGCAATAGGGTCTGCAGCGCGCCGGAATAGTCGAACACCTCGAGATAGCAATAGGCGATGATGTAGGTCGGAATGGCGAGCGGCAGGAGCAGCAGCCATTGGAACAGGCTTCGCCCCGGGAAGCGGTACATGGTGACGAGCCAGGCCGTGCCGGTGCCGATCAGGAGCGTCAGCGCGCCGACGCCCGCCATCAGCGCGAGCGTGCGGCGCACGGCTCCCGGCAGCACGTTGGCAATGAGGTGCGGCCAGGTATCGCCGCTCGACTGGAGCGCAAGCACGCCGATGGCGAGAACCGGGGCAATCGCGATCAGCGAGATGATAGATGCCGCGACCGACCAGGCGAAATTGCCGCTGTCGCGCAGTCGCGCGATGTGGCGACGCATCGAGTTTGGGCGCGATCCGCTCAGTTGCGCAGCGTGTGGCAATCCCGGCGTGCCCCGTCGAACGGTGCGGCCAGCGCGGCGACGGCCTCAGGCGACAGGAGCTGGTCGGCCTCCTGCAGGGCATCGGCAAAGGCGTTGGCGGCGTCGATGACGGGCTCGACCAAGCTCGAGCCGGTCAGCGCAAGCGCGCAAGCGCGCATCGCCGGGCAGCGATGGTGTTGCGAGGCGGCGATCAGCGAAATCGCCATGCACTCGTCGCGGCAGAAGCCGGCGCAGCCGAATGGGTAATATTCGATCTTGCGCGAGGCCGAGGCCCGCACCGCCCTGACCCAGCAGGCAAGCTCGGTCACCGCCCGCTTCGCCCGTTCCGCGCCGAGCACGCGGGCATAGGCATTCCACCCGGTCTCCCAGCAGGCGATGTCGCCGGTATCATAGCCGGCGAGCCAACAGCGGAAGCCGACGCCGACCAGCCACTCAGCCCCGGCCCGGCGCGGCGGCAGAGCGTGCACGCGGCCTATCTTGTCGATCTTGTTGTGGATGCTCATCTGAAAGTCCCCCTCATGAGCTCGGACCGTCATCGAAGCCGACCTTGTCGACGAGCTCGCTTGCCTTCTTGCGCAAGGCGGCAATCTCGTTGAGCGAAATCGGATCGGCTTTGAAGGGTCCCCAGGACTGGACCAGCGGCGACCAGGGAACGCCTTCCTTCACCGGGTACTCGTTGTTTACGTCGGCATACATTTCCTGCCCCTTGTCGGAGGCTAGGAATTCGAGAAGCTTGATCGCGTTGTCCTTGTGCGGGGCGTATTTCGCCACGACGGCGCCAGAGATGTTCACATGGGTGCCGCGGTCATTGGTGTTGGGGAACAGCATGTTGACCGAGTTCGCCCATTCCTTCTGCTCCGGCTCTTTCTCGTTCTTGAGCATCGCGCCCATGTAATAGGTGTTGCCGACGGCGATGTCGCATTCGCCGGCATAGACGCCCTTGACCTGGAGCCGGTCGTCGCCGGCGGGCTTGCGCGCCAGATTGGCCTTCACCCCCTTAAGCCATTGCTCGGTCCAGTCCTCGCCGTGATGGGCGATCATAGAAGCGATCAGCGCGACGTTATAAACGTGCTGGCCGGAGCGGATGCAGATCTTCCCGCGCCATTTCGGGTCGGCGAGATCCTCGTAAGTGATCGTGTCCTGCTTCACCCGCTCCTTCGACGCGTAGACCACGCGCGCACGGCGAGTGAGTCCGATCCACT
>DATDLA010000043.1:0-4105 GCA_036519535.1 Methyloceanibacter sp. | reverse complement strand
TAGACCACGGCGGGACGGAGCACGGTGAAGCCGACGCCGCTCGCTGCGAGCACCCGCTCGGCCGCGAGCTTTGAGCGCCCGTAGGGATCGGTGGGATTGGCCTGGTCGGTCTCGGTAATCACGTGGCCGGCGGAAAGCCCGGCCTGCGCTCTCACAGACGACATCAGCGCCAGGCGCTCGACGCGGCCTTTCGTTGCCTGCGCCAGCTCCCCCACCGCGTGGGTGTTGATGCGGGTATAGACCTCGTCCGGCAGCTGGCCTGGCGCGTGCGCGATGCCGGCGAGATGCACGATATGGGTAACGCCCTCGACGAGCGGCGACCAGTCTGCCTCGCGCGAGAGATCTGGCAATGCCACGCGCTCTACGCCAGCTATGTCGGGGATCGCGGCGGGATCGCGCGAAGCGGCGCGCACCGTCCAGCCGCTTGCGGCGAGCGCCCGGACCATGGGCTTGCCGATGAAGCCGGAGGCCCCGGTGATGAGCACCTTTCGCCCGGTCACTTGCCACCCCGCGCGAGCATATGCAGCACGTAACCGGTCGCGACCGCGCCGAGCCCGAGCAGCAGGATGTCGGCGATGGTGGAGTCGAGGATCACCGCCGTGACCGCGAGCGACGCGAGCAGCAAGCCGAGCACGAAGATCCGCGCCGTCACTTGCGGCGGCGTCATGCCGGCGATCACCGCTCGCTGATAGTAATGGGAGCGGTGGGGGGTGAAGATGTGCTCGCGGTTGGCCGCCCGGCGGATGAGGGTAATGGTCGAATCGGAAATGGTGTAGAGCGCGAGCAGCAGCGCCGCGGCGAGGTTGGTGCCCGCCACGTAGATCAGCATGAAGGCAAGCAGGAGCCCGATCGGCAGGCTGCCGGCGTCGCCGAGAAACACTTGCGCCGGGTGCTTGTTGAAGGCGGCAAAGCCGAGCATGGCGCCGAGCAGGACGAGCGCCAGGAATCCGATGCTTGCCGGAACCGCGCCTAAGCCTGCAAGCACCGCGAGCCCAAGCGTCATCGGCACCACCTGCGCCGCGGTGACCCAGTCGAGCCCGTCGAGAAAATTGACGGCATTGATGAACCATACGGTGCCGAGCACGAGTAGCGCCCGCTCGAGCAGGAGGGGTATGAGATCGGGGAACAGCCGCAAGTCCTCGGGCAGGCTCGCGACCATGACGAGCGCGGCAAGCGTCTGGCCGATGAAGCGCCACGATACCGGCAGCGCGCGGGCGTCGTCGGCAAGCCCGAGCACCGTCAGGCCCAGGGCAGCGGCGAGCGCAGGGAGAAGCGCCATGGCGCCCTCCGGCGCCCGCCACAAAACCCAAGCCGCGGCGCAAATGATCAGCAGCGCGAGGATGACGGCGGCGCCGGCGCCCTGTGGCGTGGCCACGCTATGCAACGAGCGCGCAGTGGGATGGGCAAGGAGGTAGCGCACGAGCACGGGCTTGAGGAAATAGATCAGCACGCTCGAAAGCGCCGCGGCTGACGCGACCACGGCGATCGCCGAAGCGAGATTGGCCGCTCGCATCGCCTCAATGGAGCATGCGCGAGACCGGCTGCCACTCGTCCTTGACCGACGCCGGAAGCCCCGAGCTCCCCGGCTTATAGCCTTCGACGGTGGCGCGCAGCATCTCTTGCAGATCGGCCTCGTCCTGCCTCTGGATCGCGTCGTCGAGACGCTCGAGCGCCGCGACCAGCTCGGCGTAAGCCAACACCGGCTCCGAGTTCTTGAAGATGCGCGGGTGGCTGGTGCCGGTGGTGTTCTCGCCGATCAGCAGTTCCTCGTAGAGCTTCTCGCCGCGCCGCAGGCCAATATACTCGATGGCGATATCGCCCTCGGGATTGGTGTCGTCGCGAACTTCGAGCCCGGAAAGGCGGACCATGGTGCGGGCGAGATCGTCGATCTTCACCGGCGTCCCCATGTCGAGCACGAACACCTCGCCGCCGCTCGCCATGGCGGCGGCCTGGATCACGAGCTGAGCCGCCTCCGGGATCGACATGAAATAGCGGATGATCTCGGGATGAGTGACGGTGACCGGGCCTCCCGCCTGGATCTGATTGCGGAAGCGCCTTACCACCGAGCCTGACGAATCGAGCACATTGCCGAAGCGCACCATCGTGAACACGGTCGTTCCGTGCGGCTCGGCGAGCGCCTGCAAGATGAGCTCGGCGAGCCGCTTGCTCGCGCCCATGACGTTGGTCGGCCGCACCGCCTTGTCGCTCGACACGAGCACGAAGCGCTCCACCCGCGCCTCCTTGGCGACCTCAGCCAGCGTCAAGGTGCCGAAGGTGTTGTTCTGCAGCCCCGTGAACGGGTTCACCTCCACGAGCGGCACGTGCTTATAGGCGGCGGCGTGGTAGATCACCTCGACGTCGTAACTGCTGATGATGCGGGCGACGAGCTTGCGGTCGAGCACCGAGCCGAGCACCGGGACGATCTTGGTGTCGGAGAGCGGCGGCGCCTCAGGCTCCTTTACCCGGCGCCATTTGAGCTCCTCGATCTCCATCTCGATCTCGTAGAGCGCGACCTCCGACAGCTCGAACAGGATCAGAGTCTTCGGTCCAAGCTCGAGCAGTTGGCGGGTGAGCTCCGAGCCGATCGAGCCTCCGGCGCCGGTGATCATCACCACCTTGTCCTTCACATGCCCGGTGAGCAGCTCAAGCTCTGGCGCCACCGGATCGCGCCCGAGCAGATCCTCGACCTCAATCGGCCTGAGATCGCTCACCTCCACCCGGCCAGAGGCGATCTCCTCGAGCGCCGGCAGAGTCTTCACCACCACCGGGAAAGGCTCGAGCGCCTTGATCGCGGCGCGCCGCTCGCTGCGCAGCGCCGACGGCATGGCGAGCAGCACCTCTTTGACATTCTCGGTGGTGATCACCTTGCCGATCTTGCCCGGCCTCAGCACCTTGACGCCATGCACCACTTGGCCCGCGAGCGACGGGCTGTTGTCGATAAAGGCAACCATGTTGAACTGGCCGGTCTCGTTCAGCGCTCTCAGCAGCTGGATGCCCATGGTGCCGGCGCCGTAGATGATGACGTTCTTGCGCTCATCGAAGCTCACCGGCTTGTGCTGCGGCGCCGCCTTGAGCAGCAGGGAGCCGGCCCATTGGCGGGAAAGACGGATGAGGCCGGCGGCGATCAGGCCATAGATCACCACCACCGACCGCGGATGACCCTTGATGCCTGACAGCAGAACCAGCAGCGCCCAGGCGAGCACGGCGATGATGACCGCGACGTAGATGCGCGTTGTGCCTTCAGGTCCGATGAAGCGGGTGACGAGCTTGTACAGCCCACGCAGGTGGAAGGTGATGACGCCGATGATGGGCGCGGCCGCCATCAGCAAGATTATGCCGAAGGATTCCGGAATGTAGAACCTGCTCAAGCGCAGCGAGTACGCGGCCCACAGCGCGATGGTGAGCAGGGCCATGTCGTTGGCGATCAGGAAGATTCGCTTGAACCAGCGAGGCTGCTCGATGAGCCAGACGGCTGAACGCATGTGAAGGGTCACCCCGAACCGGCGCCTTTGGCCGGAACCCCGTTGGTCTTGTCGTCACGCTCTCAAATCAGAGTGCGCTGCACCATAGCTGATGCCCCCGGCGAACGGAAGCATTGCAACGAACTTCCATAACAACAGAAAATCGGCGAAAAAATGCCCGCTTCGAGCCGCGCCTAGCCGAGGATCACCACATGCAGCCGTTTTGGCCCGTGCGCGCCCCTGACGATGGTCTGCTCGATATCGGCGGTGCGCGACGGGCCGCTGATCAGATTGACGCTGCGCGGCAAGCCGCCCTCGCCATAGAGCGCGCGCAGGCGATCGAAGGCCTCTTCGTAGCTGCCGACCACATCGCCGGCACGAACCAGGATGAAATGGCTCTCCGGCAGGAAGGCGAGCGTCGTCGGATTGTCGTTGCCTGAGACGAGAAACAAGGTGCCGGTTTCCGCCGCGGCGGTGACGGCGCAAGACAAGGCGGCGCGATAGCGAGCCTCGGCGCGGCCGGTTCGCCGCTGCAACGCCGGCACCGCGTCCCAAGGGAGGGCCCCAAGCACGGGATCGCTTCCCATGCGCAAGACCGAGGGGAGATCATGGGCTCCGAGATCATCGGCAATCACGCGGACGGC
>DATDLA010000042.1:0-4915 GCA_036519535.1 Methyloceanibacter sp. | reverse complement strand
GGACGGCGCTCGATCGTCACATTGCCCGGCCCGCGCCACACTTGCGCGTCGTTCGGCGCTTCCGCCGTAGTCCGAGCAGGAGCGGGCCTAGCCGGCTCGAACTTCACAGGCGGCGGCGCAGGCGCGAGAGTCGGCATCGGGGTCGGCATGCTGGCAAGCCCTGCCAACCGCTGGCTCAAACTCTCCCTATCCCTCGGTGCCGGTTTGAACCCCTCGCCCGAGAGCTGGCCAAGCCCGGTCGCCACCACCGACACGCGAATCGAGCCGTCGAGCTCGTCGTCGAAGGTGGCGCCGACGATGATATTGGCTTCCGGATCGGCTTCCTCGCGGATGCGGCTTGCCGCCTCGTCGACCTCGTAAAGGGTGAGATCGTTGCCGCCGGTGATGGACACGAGCAGGCCGCTTGCCCCCTTCATCGACACATCGTCGAGCAGCGGATTGGAGATCGCAGCTTCCGCCGCCTCGATGGCGCGACGGTCGCCGCTCGATTCGCCGGTGCCCATCATCGCCTTGCCCATGCCGGCCATGATGGTGCGAACGTCGGCGAAGTCGAGATTGATCAGCCCTTCCTTGACCATCAGGTCGGTGATGCACGACACGCCGGCGCGCAGCACGTCGTCGGCCATGGCAAAGGCATCGGCGAAGGTCGTCTTCTCGTTGGCCACGCGGAACAGATTCTGGTTCGGAATGATGAGGAGCGTGTCGACGTATTTCTGCAGCTCCATGATGCCACTCTCGGCCGCGCGCATGCGCCGCTGGCCTTCGAACTGGAACGGCTTGGTCACCACGCCGACGGTGAGGATGCCTTCCTCGCGCGACGCCCGGGCGATGACGGGGGCGGCGCCGGTGCCGGTGCCACCTCCCATGCCGGCGGTGATGAACGCCATGTGGCAGCCGGCGAGATGCGCCTTGATGTCGGCCATGGCCTCTTCCGCCGCCGCCGCGCCGATGTCCGGCTTGGAGCCTGCACCGAGGCCCTCGGTCACGTGGGTGCCCATCTGAATGCGGCGCTCGGCGCTTGAGCTCAACAACGCCTGGGCGTCGGTGTTGGCGACCACAAACTCGATACCGCGCAAGCCGGAGGCGATCATGTTGTTGACGGCATTGCCGCCCGCTCCGCCCACACCGAACACGGTGATCCGCGGCTTGAGCTCGGTGAGATCTGGAACCTTGAGATTGATCGTCATAGCGGCCTTCTTTCTTGATCTTTCGTCTGGTGCTTTTCAGCCTTGGCTAGAAGTTGTCCCTAATCCACTCACTCACGCGTGCGAGATAACCGGTGCCGGTACGCAGGAAACGCTGCTCGGCACGGCCGGAGAGCTTGTCGTCGCCGCGCGCCCAATGCTTGAGGACGCCGACGGCGCTCGAGAAATCCGGACCGCTGCCACCTTCAGGCAGGCCATTCAGGGTGCGCGGGCGCCCGAGGCGCACCGGGCGGCCAAACATGTTGGAGGCAAGCTCGGCGAGACCGGTGAGCTGGCTGCCGCCGCCGGTCAGCACCAAGGTCTGCGCGGCCTCTGAGGCATGCGCGCAAGAGGCAAGCCGGCGGCGCATGAGATCGAGGATCTCCTCGACGCGCGGGCGGATAAGCACAGCGAGCTGGCCCTTGCTGATCTGATTCATCACCCTCCGCTGGCTCTCGCCAACGGACGGGAAGGTGATGATCTCGCGCTCGTCGGAAAGCGTGGCGAAGGCGCTGCCATGCAGCGTCTTCAGGCGCTCGGCATGCTCAAGCGGGGCCCCGAGCGCGCGGGCGATGTCGGTGGTGATGCCGGCGCCGCCGAGCGCGATGGCATCGGTGTGGATGAAATGCCCGTCGGAGAACACCGAGAGCGTCGTGGTGCCGGCGCCGAAATCGATGCAGGCCACGCCGAGCTTGGCCTCATCTGGCGTGATCACGGCAAGCGCGCTCGCGTAAGGTGCCGCGACGAGACCGCTCACCGCCAAATGACAGCGCTCGACGCAGAGCGACAGATTGCGGATGGCAACTTCGTCGGCGGTGACGGCGTGGATATCGATGCCGAGCCGCTCGCCGCACATGCCGAGCGGGTCGCGGATGCCGTTATGGTCGTCAAGACGGTAGCCGGTGGGCAGCGCGTGCAGCACCGTGCGCTTCTCGCGGGCGGCGTATTGGCGGGCCCCGGCGATGATGCGCAAGGTATCGTCTTCGCGCACCGCGCCTGAGGAAAGCGCCACGCTCGCCGAGAAGCTTTCGCTCTTCAGCCGGCCGCAGGTGACGGCGACATGGGCCTCCTCGACGATGATGCCGGCCATGCGCTCGGCGGTGTCGACGGCGGTGCGGATGCAATGCTCGGCGCGGTCGAGATGGGTGACCATGCCGCCTTTGAGGCCCTCGGCGCGATGATGACCGAAGCCCAACACCTCGAACTGCACGCCTTCGCCAGCGACCTCGAGCCAGTCGGGAGCCGACCAGGTCCTGGCGATGAGGCAGCAGATCTTGCTCGTGCCCACGTCAAGCGCGGTAACGATGCGCTGTCGCTTGCCACGATTGAGACCTGTCTGCGCCATCCCGCGACCCCCACTCAGGTGTTTCGCTTGGTGCTTGCCGTCGGCACGTCAGGAACGATGCTGCCGCTCTCCGGCATCACCGGCTCGGCGTGCTCGCGGATGCGCACGCTCACCCTGTCGGCGAGACGGAGATCGACCGCGGCGATGTTGCGGGCGAGCAGATTGCGGTTCCGATCGAGCCCGATCAGGGTGTTGAGCGCGTCGGTGACGCCGTCGTCGGGAAGCATGATGTCGATGCCGGAGGACAGCCTCAGCGTCCACCGCCGGTCGCCGACCCTCGTCGCGGCGACCACCTGCTTGGTCAAACTATCGAAGGGTTTCAGCGTCGCGAGCAGATCGGAGGCGTTCTTGCCGGCGCCCTCGCCCACCACCAGCGGAAGGCTCGCGTAGGCTTCACGCACGGCTGGAGCGATCACGGCACCCTCGGCATCGATCACATAGGTCTGGCCGCGCGACTGCCACACGGCGAAGGGAACACGCTCCTCGATGACGACCTGAAGCGTCGACGGCAGAAGCCGCATGACTTGCGCGTGCTTCACCCACGGCGCTTTCTCCAGCCGCTGCTTGGCCGCGTCGGTGTCGAAGGAGAGCATCAGGGTACCGGGGCCGGCGCCAAGGGCCTTGGTCAGCTCGGCGTCGGTGATGTGCTGCTGGCCCTCGACGGTAATGCGCTTGACGCCGAATCCGGCGGCGACGGTGAGAGCCTCGGCGCCGCGTTTCGTCTGGCCGTAGAGGCCGTCCTCTCCGCTCGCCCAAAATCCATAGCCTGCGGCGCCGGCGAGCAGGAGCACGGTGACGATGCGCCAAGCGCCGCTGCCACGGTGAAGCGCCGCCCCGCCAGGCGCGCGCTTCGCCAGGCCAAATCCCGGCAGAGACAGACCGGAAAACTTGCGGGCAGGCACGGCGATGCTGCGCGCGAGCAGCGCGTCTTCCGATCTCCGTATCTGGCGTCGCCCCTTATTGGGGCCTACCGATTGCACGACGCATCCTCCAGGATCCAACGGACCAGCTCGCCGAACGAGCGGCCGCTGTGAGCCGCAAGCTCCGGCACGAGTGACGTGGACGTCATGCCTGGCTGGGTATTGACCTCAAGACAGATCATTTCCCCCTCGCCGCCGCCCCGATCGTCGAATCGAAAGTCGGAACGGCTGACCCCACGGCAACCCAGTGCCCTATGAGCCGCCAGGGACAGCTTCTGTACCAATTGGTAAACATTTGGTAAAAGCGGCGCCGGAAGCACGTGGATTGAGCCTCCGGGGGCATATTTCGAGGTGTAGTCGTAGAAGGTGAGCCCCTCTGCCGGGCGAATCTCGATCACCCCCAAAGCCTCCTCCCCCATGACGGCGCAGGTGAGTTCGCGGCCAGGGATGTAGCGCTCCACCATCAGCTCCTCGCCGAGGGTCCAGTCGGCGGCATGCAGCTCCTGCGGGGGATGGCGCTGATCCTCGCGCACGATGAACACACCGACGCTCGACCCTTCCGTCACCGGCTTGATCACGTAAGGCGGCTTCATGGCGTGGGCGCGGGCGGCTTCGGCGCGGGTGAGCACGACGGCCTCGGCTACGGGCACGCCAGCGGCGCGCATGACCGTCTTCGCCCGCTCCTTATGCATGGCGAGCGCCGAAGCGAGCACGCCCGAATGGGTGTAGGGGATGCCAAGCGTCTCCAGCACGCCCTGGATGCAGCCATCCTCGCCGAAGCGGCCATGCAGCGCGTTGAAGCAGACGTCGGGGCGAAGCTCGGTGAGCTTGGTGGCCACGTCGCGCCCGACGTCGAGACGGCTCACCCGGTAGCCTTGTGCTTCGAGCGCCTTGGCACAGGCCTCGCCGGAGCGGAGCGAGATTTCCCGTTCCGACGACCAGCCGCCCATCAGCACCGCGACGTGGGTTTGTGTGTTTGTCATGAGTCTTCCCCTGCTTGGAGGATGGTGGCCTCACCCTTCGAGACGGGCCTTCGGCCCTCCTCAGGGTGAGGATTAGCTCCTCATGCTGAGGAGCGCTCGAAGAGCGCGCCTCGAAGCATGAAACCTCGAGGTCATTTAGCAACGCCGAGGCGCTTGATCTCCCATTCGAGCTCGATGCCGCTCTTCGCCTTCACCCGCGCGCGCACCGTCTCGCCTAGCTCCTCGATGTCGGCGCCGGTAGCCCCGCCCTCATTGATGAGGAAGTTGCAATGCATCTCCGATACATGCGCGCCGCCCACCCGCAAGCCCCGGCAGCCCGCGGCGTCGATCAGCTGCCAGGCTTTGTGCCCAAGCGGGTTCTTGAAGGTCGAGCCGCCGGTGCGGCTCTTGATCGGCTGCGCCTGCTCTCGGTAGGCCGCGATGTCGTCCATCTCGGCGAGGATCGCGGCAGGCTCGCCAGGCTCACCCTGGAACAGCGCCTCG
>DATDLA010000041.1:0-8704 GCA_036519535.1 Methyloceanibacter sp. | reverse complement strand
TCCTGCAGCGGACTCCATCAGGTGAATAATTTCGACTACGACCTGTTCGTGATCGGCGGCGGCTCCGGCGGCGTGCGCGCCGGCAGGCTCGCGGCAGAGCTCGGCGCCAAGGTGGCCATCGCCGAGGAATATCGCGTCGGCGGCACCTGCGTGATCCGCGGCTGCGTGCCGAAGAAACTCCTCGTCTATGGCAGCCGCTATGGCGACGCCTTTGCCGATGCGCGCAATTTCGGCTGGACCAGCGAGGGCCTGCGCTTCGACTGGCCGACGCTGATCGGCAATGTCCGGCGCGAGGTCGATCGACTGAACGGCGTCTATACGCGGACGCTGGAGAAGGCCGGCGTGCGCATCATCCTTGACCGCGCCGTACTCGGGGACCCTCACACGGTGAGGTTCGCCAACGGCAAGGCGCCGGTCAGAGCCAAGACCATCCTGGTTGCCACCGGCGGCCATCCGATGATCCCCAAACTGACTGGCTCTGAGCATTTCATCAGCTCCAACGAATGCTTTCAGCTCGAGCAGCTGCCCGCGAGCATCGTCATCGTGGGGGCCGGCTATATCGGCATGGAATTCGCCTCGATCTTCGCCGGGCTCGGCGTGCACGTCACCGTGCTTCATCGCGGCGATCAGGTCTTGCGCAACTTCGATGCGGATCTGCGCGACGGACTGGCCGAGGCCATGCGCAAGCGTGGCATCGATATCCGCATCAACACCGACATCGTGCGCATCGACAAGGAGGCGGAGGGCTACCGCGTCCATTGCAAGAATGGGGACAGCGTTCGGGCCGGCCTCGTGATGGCCGCCACCGGCAGGCTTCCCAACACCATGGGGCTCGGGCTGGACAAGGCCGGTATCGATCTCGGCTGGAACGGCCTTGTGGTGGTCGACGAGTTCTCGCGCTCCTCAGTCGGCAATATCTATGCCGTGGGCGACGTGACCGACCGCGTGAACTTGACGCCGGTCGCCATCCACGAGGCGACGGCCTTCGCCGAGACGGTGTTCAACGATCAAGCGACCCCCGTCGATCACACCATGATCCCGACCGCCGTGTTCTCTGATCCCGAGATCGGCACGGTCGGCCTCTCGGAGGAAACGGCGCGGGAGATGGGCCATGTGGTCGACATCTACAAGATCGCCTTCCGCCCGCTGAAATACACGCTCGCCGGCCGCGACGAGAAAATGCTGATGAAGCTCGTGGTCGATATGGCGACCGACAAGGTGCTCGGCTGCCATATCCTCGGCCCCGACGCCGCCGAGATCGTGCAGATGGCGGCGATCGCGCTCAAGATGGGCGCGACCAAGGCGCAGTTCGACATGACCATGGCGCTCCACCCGAGCGCGGCGGAGGAGCTCGTCACGCTCAGGCACAAATGGGAAGCGCCAGCACCCATGGCGGGGTCGGATGCGGCGGCTTGAGGACAAGATCGCGCTCGTCACCGGTGCTGGCGCCGGCATCGGCCGCGCCGTCGCCGAGACCTTCGCCCGCGAAGGCGCTCACGTGGTCGTGGCCGACCGCGACGGCGAGGCGGCGCGCGAAACGGCCGACGCCATCACCAAGAGCAACGGTTCGGCGTTAGCCGAGACCGTCGATGTGACCGACACGGAGCAAGTGAAGGCGCTGATGGGCCGCCTGGCCGAAAAGTTCGGACGGCTCGATGTGCTGGTCAACAATGCCGGCGTCGGCGAACGGAGCGACTTCCGCCATCTCGACGATGCCGCCTGGGACAAAGTGTGGAAGACCAATGTCGACGGCACGGTGCGCTGCGCGCGCGAGGCCTTCGATTTGCTCAAAGCCTCTGGCAAGGCATCGATCATCAACCTGTCTTCGGTGATGGCCACCAAGCATACGCGGCAGATGTCGGTCTATTCGGCGACCAAGGGGGCTGTGTCGGCGCTGTCGCGGAGCCTCGCGGTCGAATATGCGCCTTACGGCATCCGCGTGAACGCGCTTTGCCCTGGCTATGTGGAGACGGCGCTGATCGGCCGGTACATGAACAATCCGATGATCGCCAAGGCGCTGCTGACTCGGACGCCGCTCAGGCGCTTCGGCACGCCTCAGGACATCGCCAATGCCGCGCTGTTCCTCGCCTCCGACGAGGCCGCCTACATCACCGGCGCCGGCCTCAATGTCGATGGCGGCATGAGCACGACGTTGTAGGCTGAGCGCGTCTGGTTCGAGGCCCGGCCGTCATCCTGAGGTGCGAGGGCGAAGCCCGCGCCTCGAAGGACGGCCGGGCACCTCACCATGACGCGCGCGGGGCGTCTCGAACCACGATGCCGTTTCAGCCAGGCACCATCTTGGTGTCGTCGATGATGCCGTCGACCACGGCGACCAGTGCCGCCTGCTCGCTGCCGCCCAGCGCCTTCACCGCCTCGAAACGCGCGAGCTGCCGGTCGGCACTCGTCCCTTCCTTGATGATGTCGCGCACCCTGGCGACCTCGGCGACGCAATCGAAATGCTTGGCGTCCTCGGCGATCAGCTCGAGGAGCTCCTCCATCAGCTCGGGGAAAGCCACGACCGTGCCCTTGCCGAAATCGACCATGCCCTCTCCGGTGCCGTAGCGCTGGGCGCGCCAGCGGTTCTCGCGCACGAGGAAGGGCGGGTAATAGCGCCAGCGCTGGTTCTGACGGCGCAAGCGATAGAGCATGCGCAAGATGCAGCGGTAGAGCGCCGCGATGGTGATGCCGTCGGCGAGCAGCGGGCAGACGTCGGTGATGCGCATCTCAAGCGTGGGGAATCGGGCGGAGGGCCGCAGATCCCACCAGATCTTGGTCGCGTCCTCGATCAGCCCGGCATTGACCAGGACCTCGATGGAGCGGGCATATTCGCTGTAGCTGCCGAACTGATAGGGCATGCCGGTGCGGGGAAGCTCGTCGAACACCGCGAGCCGGTAGGATTTCAAGCCCGTCACCTGGCCCTCCCAGAAGGGGGAGGAGGTCGAGAGCGCAAGCAGATGGGGCAGGAAGTAGGCGGCCTGGCCGAGCAGGTCGATGCGCAGGTCGTCATCCTCGATCCCGACATGAACGTGCATACCGCAAATCACGAGCCGGCGCGCGACCTGCTGCAAATCCTCGGCCAGCACGTTGTAGCGCTCCTTGTCAGTGTGCTGCTGGCTCCGCCAATTGGCGAAGGGGTGGGTGGATGAAGCGATGGGGGCGAGGCCGAACTCGTCGGCGATGGTGCCGACGGTGGTGCGCAACCTGATCAGCTCTTCGCGTGCTTCTTCGACGGTGTGGCAAACGCTGGTGCCGACCTCGATCTGCGAACGCAGGAACTCCGGGCTGACCTGGCTCCCATAATCGAGCAAGGCCTCCTGACATTTGGCGAGGAGGGCAGGGGGCGGCTCCTGCGCGAGGTCGCGGCTGTCCTTATCGACGAGGAGGTATTCCTCTTCGATGCCGAGGGTGAAGCTTGGTTCGCGGATCGCCATGGCGGCGCAATGTGGCACAACTGGATGACAGCGTGTAGCCGCTTCGCGTCTATTGGATGATGCCGCCGAGAAGCACGCCCACGGCATAGGCGATGATGGCTGCCGATATGCCGATGGCGAAGGTTTCAAGTCCCGTTCTCCACCACGGCGCCGGCGACCAGCGGCTGCGCAGCGAGCCGATGGAGAAGAAGGTCAGCCCGGTCATGACCGTCGAAGCCTCGATCGTGGCGGGAAAACCGAGGACAAAGGGGATGAGCGGGATCGAGCCGCAGACGATGAAGGCGAGGAAGGTCAACAGTGCCGCTTTTCCGGGGGAGCGGCTGATCGGCGGCAGTCCGTGCTCCTCGGTCATCATGGTCTCGATCCAGCGCTCGCGCTTCTGAGTGATGACCTTCACCGCGCTGTCGAGCGCTTCGCCCTCGAAGCCCTTGGCCTGAAAGATCTGACGGATCTCCTCGCGCTCGCCCTCCGGCGCGATTTCGACGTGGCGCTCCTCCATGTTGCGCACAAGCTCATATTCCTCGATCTCGGCTCTGGTGCCGGAGAAGTTGGCGGCCGCCATGGAGAAGCCGTCGGCGAGAAGATTGGCGACGCCGAGAATGAGCAGGGCTTTGGTGGAGAGCGCCGCCCCGACCACGCCGGCGACCACGGCGAAGGTGGTCACGGTGCCGTCGATGCCGCCATAGACCCAGTCGCGCAGATAGCTGACCCGCGGCCCGTCCTCGAGCCGCTTGGCGATTTCGCTCGGGCGATGGCCGTGCTCGAGATGTCGGGGGTCCATTTACCTCTCCTTGGGCTTGTGGAGCTATGTGGCACGGGCGAAAGAGGGAGACAACGGCTGGCTGCTAGCCAGGCGCGGGCGAAGCGCCTATATAGCGTCAGCCCCTTTTTGGAGAGATTTCAATGGCACCGCGATGGAGCCCCGACAGTTGGCGCTCTAGGCCGATCGAACAGGTTCCGGTTTATCCGCACCTCGACAAGCTCGCCGAAGTCGAGCAGCAGCTCGCCACCTTTCCGCCGCTCGTTTTCGCCGGCGAAGCGCGCGAGCTGAAGGAGAAGCTCGCCCGCGTCGCCGCCGGCGAGGCCTTCCTGCTGCAGGGCGGCGATTGCGCCGAAAGCTTCGCCGAGCATCGTGCCGACGCCATCCGCGATTTCTTCCGGGTGCTGCTGCAAATGGCCGTGGTGCTGACTTATGCCGGCGGCTCGCCGGTGGTGAAGCTTGGCCGCATCGCCGGACAATTCGCCAAGCCGCGCTCGGCGCTGGCCGAAGTGCAGAACGGCAAGAAGCTGCCGAGCTATCGCGGCGACATCCTCAACGGCATCGAGTTCACCGAGGAAGCCCGCACGCCCGACCCGCAGCGGATGCTGATGGCCTACCGGCAATCGGCGGCGACTCTCAATCTGCTGCGCGCCTTCGCGCAAGGCGGCTACGCCAATCTCGATCACGTGCACCGGTGGAATCTCGGCTTCGTCAAGGACAGCCCCGCCGGGCATCGCTATCAGGAGCTTGCCGAGCATATCGCCGAGAGCTTGCGCTTCATGCGCGCCTGCGGGCTCACGCCGGAGCGGACGCCAGAACTTCGCACCACGAGCATCTACACCAGCCACGAGGCGCTGATGCTCGGCTACGAGCAGGCAATGACCCGCGTGGATTCGACCTCAGGCGACTGGTACGCGACCTCAGGCCATTTCCTCTGGGTCGGCGACCGCACCCGCACCCTCGACCAGGCGCATATCGAATTCCTGCGCGGGATCAAGAACCCGGTCGGCGCCAAATGCGGACCTGGCCTCACCGCGGACGAATTGCTGCGCCTGATCGATGCGCTGAACCCGGCGGACGAGCCTGGGCGGCTCACGCTCATCTGCCGCTTCGGCGCCGACAAGGTGGGCAAGCATTTACCGCCGCTGATCCGCGCCGTGGAGCGCGAAGGCAGAGGCGTGGTGTGGGCCTGCGATCCGATGCACGGCAATACCATCAAGGCGGCGGGCGGCTACAAGACCAGGCCCTTCGACCTCATCCTGCGCGAGGTGGAGACCTTCTTCGACATCCATCGTGGCGAAGGCACGCACGCCGGCGGCATCCATATCGAGATGACCGGGCAGAACGTCACCGAATGCGTGGGCGGCTCCAAGGCCGTGACCGAGACGGACCTGTCCGACCGCTACCACACCCATTGCGATCCGCGGCTCAATGCCGATCAGTCGCTCGAGCTTGCCTTCATCGTTTCGGAGCGGCTGAAGCGCGAGCGCGAGGGGCGGCCTGAGCCTGAGATCTCCATTGCGGCGGGAGAATAGGTGGACCGCATAGACGCCACGCCGCTGGACAGGTTCGCGTCTGCCGCTAAGTTCCGCTGATGCCGAACGAAATCAAGGTCAGCCCAAAGCTTGACAGCTTCAAGCTCGCGCTCGCGCAATTGAACCCCGTCGTGGGCGACATCGACGGCAATCTGAAGAAGGCGCGGGCCGCGCGCGCCGAGGCCGCGGCAAAGGGCGCCGACCTCATCGCCTACACCGAGCTTGATCTCACCGGTTACCCAATCGAGGATCTGGTGTTGAAGCCCGCGTTCCAGCAGGCAGCGCGCGAGGCCTGCGAGGCCTTTGCCCGCGACACGCGCGACGGCGGCCCTGCCGTGATCGTTGGCCTCCCATGGGCGGAAGGGCCGTTCGTCCACAATTCCGTAGCCTATTTGGACCAGGGCCGCATCGAGGCTGTCAGGCTCAAATATAATCTCCCCAATTATGGAGTGTTCGACGAGAAGCGGGTGTTTGCGCCAGGTCCGCTGCCGGAACCGATCGTGGTGAGGGGGGTTTCGCTCGGCGTGCCGGTGTGTGAGGACATCTGGAGCGAGGAGGTGTGCGGGGCGCTGGCCAAGGCAGGCGCTGGGCTCCTCATCGTGCCGAACGGCTCGCCCTATTGGATGGACAAGCAGGGCCAGCGCTATTCAATCGCGCGGGCGCGCATCGCCGACACTGGACTGCCGCTCGCCTATATCAATCAGGTGGGTGGCCAGGACGAGCTCGTATTCGACGGCGCCTCCTTCGTGCTCAACGCCGACGGCAGCCTCGCCGTGCAGATGCCGGCCTGGGAAGAGGCGCTGGCCGTGACCGAATGGCGTAAGGACGGGAAGCGCTGGGCTTGCGAGCCTCAGCCGCTCGCCGAGATCGAACAGGGCGACGCCGCCAACTACCTCGCCTGCGTTTTAGGGTTGCGCGACTATGTGGAAAAGAACGGCTTCCCTGGCGTGGTGCTTGGGCTCTCGGGCGGCATCGACTCTGCGCTCTGCGTGGCCATGGCCGTGGATGCGCTGGGCGCTAGCCGCGTGCACGGCGTCATGCTTCCTTACACCTTCACCAGCAATGAGAGCCTGAACGATGCCGCGGAGACGGCCCAGGCCCTCGGCATCCGCTACGACATCATGCCGATCCACCCTGCGGTGGAAGGCTTGACCAAGAGTCTCGCGTCGAACTCCGACGGGGGCGACTCCGGAACGGCCGAGGAGAATTTGCAATCGCGCGCCCGCGGCACGCTGCTCATGGGGCTCTCCAACAAATTCGGGCAGATGGTGATCACCACCGGCAACAAATCGGAAGTGTCGGTCGGCTATGCCACGCTCTATGGCGACATGAATGGCGGGTTCAACCCGATCAAGGATTTGTACAAGACGCAAGTTTATGCCCTTGCCCGTTATCGCAATCGCGAGCGGCCGAAAGGCTGCCTCGGGGCGAACGGCCGCGTTATCCCGGAGAATGTCCTGACCAAGGCGCCGACGGCCGAGCTGAAGCATAACCAGCGCGATCAGGACACGCTGCCGCCCTATAACGTGCTCGACGACATTCTCAACTGCCTGGTCGAGCGGGAAATGCCGTTGGCCGCGATCGTGGCCCGCGGTCATGCACCTGAGGTCGTGAAGAAGGTCGAGCGCATGCTCTATCTCGCCGAGTACAAGCGGCGCCAGGCGGCGCCGGGCGTGAAGATCACCGCCAAGAATTTCGGCCGCGACCGGCGCTATCCCATCACCAACAAGTTCCGCGAGAAGCTGTGACATGAGCGTCACCGTGCGCTTCGCGCCAAGCCCCACCGGCCGCCTGCATGCCGGCAACATCCGCACCGCGCTCTTGAATTGGATGTTCGCGCAGCAGCGGGGCGGGCGCCTTCTGCTGCGTCTCGACGACACCGACCGCGAGCGTTCCACCGAAGAGTTCGCCAACGGCATCCGCGAAGACCTGACCTGGCTCGGGCTTGGCTGGGACCGCGAGGTGAAACAGTCCGACCGCTTCGCGATCTATGACGCGGCCGTCGAGAAACTGAAAGCGAGCGGCAGGCTCTATCCGGCCTACGAGACGCAAGACGAGCTCGAGTTGAAGCGCAAGCGCCAGCTCGCCCGTGGGCGCCCGCCGGTCTACGACCGCGCCGCGCTGAAGCTCGCTGATGCCGACCGCCAGAAATTGGAGTCGGCCGGACAAAGTCCTCATTGGCGCTTCAAGCTCGAGACGCGCGACGTAGTGTGGAACGATCTCATCCGCGGCGAACAGCATGTGGATGCAGCTTCGCTCTCGGACCCGGTGCTGGTCCGTGCCGACGGCACCTATCTCTACACGCTGCCGAGCGTCGTCGACGACATCGATCTCGGCATTACCCATGTGGTGCGCGGCGAGGATCACGTTGCCAACACGGCACCGCAGATTCAACTGTTCGAGGCGCTGGGCGCGGAGCCCCCCGCCTTCGGCCATCACAATCTCCTGGTTGGCCCCGAGGGCCAGGCGCTGTCCAAGCGCGAACGGGCGCTGTCCATCCAGGGCCTGCGCGAGGAAGGGCTCGAGCCGTTGGCGGTGGCGAGCTATGCCGCCACGATCGGCACCTCCGATACCGTCGCTCCGCATCAGAGCCTGCAAGAGCTTGTGGTCCGCTTCTCCTTCGGGAAATTATCGCGCGCGCCGGCGCGATTCGATGAGGAGGAGTTGCGCGCGCTGAACGCCCGGCTGCTGCACGCGCTGCCCTATGAAGCGGTGGCGCCTGCTTTGCGCGACATGGGCATTGAAGACGGTGAGGCGTTTTGGCTCGCGGTGCGCTCCAATCTCGCGGTGCTGTCCGATGCAGGGGCGTGGTGGCAGGTGGTGAAGGGGCCGCTTCAGCCGGTGATCACCGACGCCGCGCTGTGCCAGCAGGCGGCGGCGCTGCTTCCGCCGGAGCCGTGGGACGAATCGACCTGGGAGCGATGGGCCGCCGACGTGAAGCAGGCGACCGGCATCAAGGGCAAGGCGTTGTTCCAGCC
>DATDLA010000040.1:0-2842 GCA_036519535.1 Methyloceanibacter sp. | reverse complement strand
GACCTCGCGCAACACGGCATCGCCGGTGGCTAGGTCAACCGCGTCGTTGATCTCATGAAACTTATCCACGTCGAGGCACAGCACGGCGATATGCGTTCGCTTGCGCTGCATGGTCGCCATCGCATTGGTCAAAAGGTCGTCGAACGCCTTACGATTGGACAATTCGATAACCTAGCCGCGCTTCGGCCTCGCGCCGTTGGCGGCCACGCGTCCAGGCAAGCGCGATCGGCGTGGCGACCCCGGCGCCCAGCAGCAGCAAGGTCGCGCCGGCGATTAGGCCGAAATAACGGGAGAGCGCGCTCGCCTGTTCGCTCTGATCGAGATAGACGCGGAGCGTCCCTTCCGGCTGGCCGCTCATGTGAGCCGGAATGGCGAGCACCGCGAAAGGCGACACGGCGGCGTTCGAGCGGTTGTGAAGCGTGACTGCGGGTTCCGCCCCTGGGCGTCCGCGCGGAGCGCCGTCCACATTCGGATCGAATGTCAGTCCCCGCCTGGCCGCTCGCGAAGCTCAAGTTGCCGGCATGGTCGTAGAGCTCGTAGTGAAGCACGCGGTGTCCATATCTGAGCTTGTTGAAGATGCGGGTCAAATGCGGCGCGAGAGAAGGCCGCGCCAACGCACCGATCAGGGTGCCTGGCTCCCCGTTCAGCTCGGCGCGATGCGCGTGGCCGCCGTCGAGGCCTCGCGCTCGAGCTCCATCTTGCCGACCTCGCTCGGCGCCACGAAAGCGGCGTAGACGATCAGCGCGCAACGCAGCACTAATGCCGCCCACAGCCAATTTCTCTTAAGCGACGCCAAGGCGGACATCAAGCGGCCGGTTCCGTCAGTATGCGTGCAATGAAACTAGGCGTCGGCGGTTAAGAACGGCGTAAGCGGCGTGCTTAACAAACCCAACCGCGACGCCCGCGGTGCCGCGGAAGAAAACGGGAATCGGCGTTAACCTTGGCAAGCGGCGAAACTCTAGCCGCCAGTCGTCGACATGGTGCGGGAAACCGCCGGTTTGCCGCCTCTTTCGATGACGAAGTCATGGCCCCTGGGCTTGGCCGCGATCGCCGCATCGATGGCGGCGTTAAGCAAATGGTCGGATTCGCTTGCCCTAAGTGGCGCTCTAAGATCGGCGGCGTCCTCTCGGCCGAGGCACATATAAAGAGTGCCCGTGCAGGTCACCCGTACCCGATTGCACGCCTCGCAGAAATTATGGGTGAGCGGCGTGATGAAACCGAGCCTGCCGCCGGTCTCGCGCACCTCTACATAGCGAGCGGGCCCGCCTGAGCGATACGGGCTCTCCGCAAGGGTGAAGCGATCCTGAAGCCGCGCCCGCACCAGGCTGAGAGGCAGATATTGCTCGGTGCGGTCGCTGCCGGTCTCGCCCATGGGCATGGTCTCGATCAGAGTGAGGGCGAAGCCCCTTGCATGTGCCCAGCGCAAGAGCGCCTCGATCTCGTCCTCGTTCACCCCTCTGAGCGCCACCGTATTGATCTTGATCTTGATCCCGGCGCGGTCGGCCGCGTCGATGCCGGACATTACTTGCGCGAAGTCGCCCCAGCGGGTGATCGTCTTGAACTTCTCAGGATCGAGCGTGTCGAGGGAGACATTGATGCGGGCGATGCCGCAGTCGGCGAGGCACTCGGCGTAGCGGGCGAGCTGGCTGCCATTGGTGGTAAGGGTAAGCTCGTCGAGGCCGTCGCCGAGATGGCGCGACAGCGACTTGATCAGCCATACCAGGTTCTTGCGCACCAGGGGCTCGCCCCCGGTGAGCCGCACTTTGCGCACGCCCTTGGCGATGAAGGCGGATGTCAGCCGGTCGATCTCTTCGAGCGTGAGCAGATCCTTGCGCGGCAGAAACGTCGTGGACTCCGCCATGCAATAAACGCAGCGGAAATCGCAGCGGTCGGTGACCGAGACGCGCAAATAGGTGATGCGCCTGCCGAACGGGTCGATCATCGGTTGCATCGTCTTCAGCATCGCTCAGGTTTCATCCTCGGACGGCAGCTTGGCCTTGCGGCGATAGAGCTTGCCGCTTTTTACCACGCGCTTCCTGAATCGCGCATCCTGTAACGAGATGGCGAGGCGATCGCGGCGCTTGATCGTCCTTTTCCGCGGCATTTTCACCATCTTCCGTTTCGTGGCCGGCCTCGTCCCACATGACCGCGCTTGTCATTCGACCCTAATATGGCGATTGATCCTTTGCATATCAGGCCCGGCCGCTCAAGGAGACTGGACCATGGACGAGCAGCGCTTCAACATGTCGATGCGGAAGTTCCTGAAAGAGGTCGGTGTCACCTCCCAGCAGGCGATCGAGCGGGTGGTGCGCGAGGAAGGCCTGGGCGGCAACGGGGTGCTCAAGGTGAGTATGCTGCTGACCGGAGAAGGCACCGGCTTGCGCCACGTGGTCGAAGGCGAGATCGACCTCGGTTAGACCGCAAGATGGCAAAGAGCGATCCCTGGCCGACGGAGCTCAAGGTCGACAAGGACCGGCGGCTGCTCGCGGTCGCCTTCGACGATGGCGCGAGCTTTGCACTCTCCGCCGAGCTCTTGCGCGTGATGAGCCCAAGCGCCGAGGTGCAAGGCCACAGCCCCGAAGAGCGCGTCACCGTGCCCGGCAAGAAGGCGGTGCGCATCCTGCGCATCGAGCCGGTCGGCAACTACGCCGCGCGCATTGTGTTCGACGACGGCCACGACACCGGCCTCTACACTTGGACCTATCTGCGCGAGCTTGGCGAGAACAAGGAGGAGCGCTTTCAGGACTATCTCGCCGAGCTTGCCGCCAAGCGCCTCTCGCGCTGATCATAGCCGCTAGAGGTGGGTCTTTTCCTTGTCCTCCTCACCGGTCCCGCGGTTCAG
>DATDLA010000039.1:0-2052 GCA_036519535.1 Methyloceanibacter sp. | reverse complement strand
GACCGGCGCCCGTCCCGGGCCGAGATCGAGGCGGCGCTCCCGAGCTTCATCGGCGAGATCAGCCAGGTGCCTCCCCGCTATTCGGCTCTGAAGGTGGCCGGCGCCAGGGCCTACGACCTTGCCAGGGAAGACCAGGACTTCGAGCTTGCCCCGCGGCGTGCGCTGATCGAAAGCCTCGAGCTCATCGACATGCCGGACCCCGATCATTGCGTGATCGAGGCGCGTTGCGGCAAGGGCACCTATGTGCGGGCCTTGGCCCGCGACCTTGGAGAGGCGTTCGGCTGCTTCGCCCATGTCACGGAATTGCGCCGAACGAGGGTCGGGCCTTTCGCCGAAGAGGCCGCAATTTCCCTGGCAAAGCTTGAGGAGTTAGGACATAGTGCCGCCGGCCGCGACGCCCTTTTGGGCGTTCTTAAGCCCGTGCAGACGGCGCTGGACGACATCCCGGCGCTCGCCATCAGCGGGCAGGACGCGGCCAGGCTCAAGAGAGGCCAACCCGTGCTGTTAAGAGGCCGGGATGCTCCAATTCTCAAAGGGCCTGTCTATGCCACGTCACGAGGTTCGCTCGTGGCGGTTGGTGAGGTCAGCCAAGGCGAACTGCGCCCCACCCGGGTTTTCAATCTTCCCGGCTAGGGCCATCGTCAATTCACAGGAGTTTCATCCGATGTCGATCAGCGCTTTGCGCAAGCAAGAGCTTATCAAAGACTATGCTACCAAGCCCGGCGATACCGGGTCTCCGGAAGTGCAAGTGGCGATCCTGACCGAACGGATCACCAATCTTACCGATCACTTCAAGACACATAACAAGGACAACCATTCACGGCGCGGGCTGTTGAAAATGGTTAGCCAGCGGCGCCGGTTGCTCGACTACGTCAAGGCCGCGGACCAGGACCGGTATCAGAAGCTCATCAACCGCCTGGGCATTCGCCGGTAATGCGAGACGCTTACCGCCGTGCCGGTGGACCTCTACGACATATCGACCCGAGCCATCGCCTTCAGGGGGCCCGCTCGGGCGCAACCATTCCCTGTTCGTTGAGACATCATCATGCTGCATAAGCACACCGTAGAAATCGAATGGGCGGGCCGACCGCTCAGATTAGAGACCGGCCGCATCGCCCGCCAAGCGGACGGGGCCGTTCTCGCCCAATATGGCGGCACATCGGTGCTCGCCACTGCCACCGCCGCCAAGGAGGCGAGGGTCGGCATCGACTTTTTCCCGCTGACCGTGAACTACCAGGAAAAAACCTTCGCGGCGGGCAAGATCCCCGGCGGGTATTTCAAGCGCGAGGGACGCCCCACCGAAAAGGAGACGCTCACCTCCCGCCTCATCGACCGCCCGATCAGGCCGCTGTTTGCGAGCGGCTTCAGGAACGAGACCCAGGTGGTCGCCACCGTTCTGTCCCATGACATGGAGAACGATCCCGACGTCGTGGCCATGATCGCGGCCTCGGCCGCGCTCACTCTCTCAGGCATTCCCTTCCTGGGCCCGATCGGCGCCGCGCGGGTCGGCTACATCGCCGGCAAATACGTCCTCAATCCGATGATCGACGAGATGCGCGAAAGCACGCTCGATCTCGTGGTCGCCGGCACCGCCAGCGCCGTGCTGATGGTCGAGTCGGAAGCCAAGGAGCTGCCGGAGGATGTGATGCTCGGCGCTGTGATGTACGGCCAGAAGCACTTCCAGCCGGTGCTCGACGCCATCGTCAAGCTTGCCGAGCGCGCGGCCAAGGAGCCGTGGGAGTTGAAGCTCGACACGAGCGCCGATGAGCTCGCCGCCAAGGCCAAGGAGATCGCCGACGCCGAGCTGCGCGAGGCCTATAAGATCGCCGCCAAGCACGAGCGCCGCGATCGTGTCGCCGGGATCAAGGAGAAAATCGTGGCCGCCTTGGCGCCCGAGAGCGCCGATGCCGCGGCGATCACCCAGGCGGCAAGCGCCTTCAAGGAGCTGGAGAAGGACGTGGTCCGCTCGAGCATCCTCGCCACCAAGCACCGCATCGACGGGCGCGACCTCACCACGGTCAGGCCGATCGTCTGCGAGGTGGGAATTTTGCC
>DATDLA010000038.1:0-2745 GCA_036519535.1 Methyloceanibacter sp. | reverse complement strand
CTCGACGCCGACCTGCCGCCGCGATGGCTTGCCGGCGGCGACCCGCGCTTTCTGCTCGGCACGGATTCGCAAGGCCGCGATCTGTTGAGCGCAATCCTCTACGGCACGCGCATCTCCTTGACCGTCGGCGTGCTTGCCGTCGCCATCCAGGCCGCCATCGGGGTGCCCCTTGGCCTCATCGCCGGATATGTCGGGGGCAGCGTGGACGGCATCATTGCCAGAATCGCCGACGTGCAGCTTTCGCTCTCGACCCTCATCCTCGCCATCATTGCGCTCGCGCTGGTGCGCGCAGGCCTCGGCGGCGAGACGCTTGGGCGCCTTGCCGTGCCATTGCTTGTTCTGGTGATCGGGCTCGCCGAATGGCCTTATTTCGCCCGCACCGCCCGCGCTGCGACGCTGGTCGAGGCGGCCAAGGACCATGTCCGTGCCGCGAAGGCCTTGGGCGCGAGCGACGCCGCCGTCATCCGCCGCCACATCCTGGCCAACATCCTGTCGCCGCTGATCGTGGTGGCCACCACCCAGATCGCAGGCGCCATCATGGCCGAAGCGGCACTGTCCTTTCTCGGCCTTGGCCTGCCGATCACCCAGCCCTCCCTCGGCACCCTGATCCGCTCCGGTTACGACCTGATCTTTGCCGGCATCTGGTGGGTCACCGTGCTCCCCGGCCTGACCCTGGTCGGCGTGCTGGTCGCGGTTAACGTGCTCGGCGACACCTTGCGCGACTCCCTCGACCCGCGCCTTACCCCCCGCTGACCGGTGGAGGCTTGCCCAAACCTTGTGGACAAGAGCGCCGATCGGCCCCATGACAGTTTGGAGCGGCGCCCTGGCCTCGCCTGGCCCCGGGGAGCCTTTGATTTTGGGCCAGATTCCGCCCATGCCTTATAGTGGTTTTGTCCATTCCCTCTCGGAGGCGTCATGACCATTGCGAGCGGCTCCAGCCCCGACCTCATCTACTCGCTCCGCCGCGTGAGCGAGAGCGCGGCCCTTGCCGCCTTCGACTGGATCGGGCGCGGCGACGGCATGGACGGCGGCCGTGCGGCGCTCGACGCCATGCTCTCGGCGCTCGCCGAGGTCGATCTCGACGCCGTCGTGGTGATCGGCGAGGCCGGCAAGGGCGAGGCGCCGCAGCCCGCGCGCGGCGAGCGCCTCGGACGTCCAGGCTCCGCCTTCAAGGCCGACATCGCCATGGACCCGGTGGAAGGCACGAGCTACCTCGCCAGGGGCCAGACCAACGCGCTTGCCGTGCTCGCGGTCGCTCCGCGCGGCGCCATGATGAACCCGGCGCCCGCCTTCTACATGGAGAAGTTCGTGGCGCCGCCGCCCGCGCGCGGCAAGATCGATCCGCACTGGACCACCGGGCGCAAGCTCAGGGTCCTCGCCGAGGCGCTGAACAAGGACGTCTCGCAACTCACCATCTATGTGCTGGAAAAGCCGCGTCATCGCGAGCTGATCGACGACATCATCAGGGCCGGCGCCCGAGTCGCACTCTATCCTGCCGGCGATGTTGCCGGCGCGCTGGTCGCCGCCATCCCAGGGTCAGGCATCGACGCTCTGATGGGAACCGGCGGCACGCCGGAAGGCATCATGTCGGCGTGCGCCGTACGCGGCCTTGGTGGAGAGTTTCTCGCTCGCATCGACCCCCAGCTTCACACCGAGGCCAAGGCGGTGAGAGAGGCTGGCCTCAGCACCTCGCGCTGGTACGCCCGCGACGAGCTCATTGCCTCCGATGATGTGTTCTTCTGTGCCACCGGCATCACCACGGGCCTGATGGTGGACGGGGTGGAGCGCACCCGCACCCATTACAAGGTCCAGACCATGATGGTGATCGGAGCGACGGGCGAACGGCAAATCATCACCAGCCATCTGCCGCGTGAGCGAACAGGACGGGCACAAAGTGCCGCGCGTGACGTTGCATAAAGTGTTACGTAACTAAAAACACGTGAAGTGCCGGGAGTAGGAAATGCCGAAGCGGGTTGAGCACCCGATCATATTGGGAATCGTTGGCGATTCGGCGTCGGGCAAGACGACACTGTCGGCGGGCGTCGCCCAGATTCTGGGCGAGGACCGCTGCACCGTGCTGTGCACCGACGACTACCACCGCTACGACCGCCGCGAGCGCGGCGAGAAAGGCCTTTCGGCCATCGACCCGCGCGCCAACTATCTCGACATTATGGAGCAGGCGCTCCGCCACCTGCGCGAAGGCGACCCGATCCTGAAGCCGATCTACGATCACCGGAACGGAACCTTCGGCCGCCCAAAATATGTAAAGCCGAAGGAGTTCGTCATCGCCGAAGGCCTGCTCGGCTATACCACCCGGGCCATGCGCGATTGCTACGACGTGAAGATCTATCTCGATCCCGACGAGGACCTCCGCGTCAAATGGAAGATGCACCGCGACACGACAAAGCGCGGCTACCGCCGGGAAGAGGTCCTGGCGTCGCTGGAGAAGCGGCGGGAAGACGCTCCGAAATACATGCACCCGCAGCGCACTTTCGCCGACATCGTCATCCGCTTCCAGACGACCCAAGGCGCCAACGGCTCCGACACCCAGCTCGACGTGCGCCACATCCTGCGCCCGACCTTGCCTCACCCCGATTTCGGGCCGCTGTTCGACGGTTCGAGCAACGCCGGCTTGCGTCTCGAGCTTGCCCGCGACCGCGACGGCAAGCCGGTCGACGTGCTTGAAATCAACGGCAATATCTCCGACCAGCACGCCGAGCGCATCGAAGATCTGCTATGGAACCT
>DATDLA010000037.1:0-4311 GCA_036519535.1 Methyloceanibacter sp. | reverse complement strand
TCTTCTTGATGGCGTTCGGCGCGTATTCGGCGATGGAGACGCCGAGGAGCGCCGGCACCAGCATGGCGATGCCGCGGGCCTGGCCGAGCTTCAGCGTGGCTGAGGCGTCGCGGTTGACGAAGGTCTGCTCGATGGCCGCCTCGACCGGCGAAAGGCGGGCAAGTACCTCCTGCAGCCCATCGAACAACTGCCGGAGCCTGACGCCGAGCGCTGCTCCGTCGTCCGAGCAGACCGAGCCGCAAGCCACGAACGCGAGCCTGACCCCGTCGGAATCAATGATTCCCCACCCCGTCCGCCTGAGCCCCGGGTCGATGCCGATGATGCGAATCGCTTCGCCAGCCATGCTCACGTGATATCACGACCTGGGCTCAGCGACGACGCCGTAGCGCGGCGGCCAACGGCGGATCCAGAGGCCGATATGCGTCTTTGGCGTGGTGGAAAACTCCATCCAGCGGTAGTCGGTATCGATCGCCTGCATGATGCTCTTCCAGGCGTCAATGTCCTTGCTTTCGCGGATGGACCAGACGACGTAGCGGACATCGTGATCGGTCAGAAAGCGCGCCGCGTCCAGGAACGTTCCGGCGTAGAAGCTGTCGATCTTGGCGACCAGGGCGGGCAGCTCCGGCAACTCTTTCTTCCACACACCGAGGGCGTAGGGGAGCCCGACGAGGTTAGGCTTCTGCGCGAAGCTGCCATAGATCCCGGTGTCGCTAGGAAAATCCTCATGGATCTTTTCCAGCACGATCCCCGGCGGGGCGTCCGTGAGGTAGCGCAGCATCCGGCCGTTCGAGCGATCCTGCGCATAGAAGCTGGTGCCGTCGATCTTTCCGGCGAAGGCGTGGGAGCGAAAGACGAGGCAGCGCCCGGCGTCGACGGCAAATACCGAGATAAGCACGAGCACTGACGCTGCCGCGATGCGGCCCACCCGGCTCATCCCGGCAAGCAGCGCGGCAGAGATCGAAAAGACGCCGCCGGTGTAGATCCAGCCCCACCATTTCAGGGACGGATTGAACCTGATGAAATCGTCGCGGTAGAGGCCGTCCGGCGCGCTGAAAAATTCGACGAAGATGAGAAGCGCGAGAAACAGCAGGGTCAAGAATCCGGCAAAGGATCGCGCCTGCCCGGCGAGCGGCACGGCGAAAGCGAGCACGAGCAACGGCCACCACACGATCAGGAACTGGACGATTGGCGCGTGCGCGTCGCTAGTGACGAGCGCCACTTGCATGTAGCCGGCCCCGGCGCCTAGGCCGGCAAGAAACGGCAGAAGCAGCAACACGCCGGCCGCCGCGCCGGCAGCGGGTGCGAGCAGATGCCAATGGCCCGAATTGCGCCGGTCCCACAGCGTCCAGGCACCGACCAACGCCGCCTGGAGTGGAAACACCCAGGCGTGGCAGCAGAGCGCGAGCGGCACCGTGAGACCAAGGACGAATTCGAGCCGCGTGCGAACGGCTTTCGACGAGCGCGGGATGGCCGCCATGATGGTGAGCGCCAGGAACTGCAGCAGAAAGCCTGACAGCACCGCGTGATAGCCGCCGATCGCATATTGATAGCCGAAGGTCTCGATCGGCAGCCGCACTGAATGCGGCACTTCGCTGAAGACGGCTTGCCAAGTCGCCGACGCGAGCGAGTTGTCGAAATAGCCGAGGAAGCGAATTGAAGATCAAGGCGTCGACGGCAGAGCCGCAACTCAGGAAGTCGGCGGAAGGCGTCGACTTGATCACATGCAGGAGCGGCGAGAGTCCCGTTCCCCGCCGATGGCAAGCGCCACCATCGAGAGGAGTTTCCCGCCGAGCCGCACGCGGAGAAGAGTGAGGAACTCCCAAGCCAAGCCGAGGACCAGAGCAGGAAGGATGATCGACGCTAAAGTGAAGCTCGCGCCGGGGCCGAGGCCGAAGATGCGGCCGAGCAGCGCGGCGCTGTAATGCTGGAACGTGTAGTAGTAATCGAGCCGCTGGTAAGGGAGCCAATAATCCACCGGGGGCAGCTTCGCTCCGGCGAGATAGTTCGAGACGAAATGGAAATCGGTAAGACGGTCGTTGTCCTCCACAATCTCCGGAAACGACAATCGGCACATGGCGCCATAGAGGAGCGCGCACAGAAAGACGATCTCGCTCGTCCTGAATGTCTCGTCGGAGAACCACGCCCGCTCGCTCCAGATCACCGAGAGCGACAGTGCCGTCAGCGGCAGGAAGAGAGGGTAGAGAGGGCCGAGCCCGACGAAAAATGCTCGAGCGAGAAGAGGCCGAGGCAAATGGCGATGATGCCTGTCGCGCGCGCAATGGCCGGAAATGGAATGTAGCGAAGAACGAGCAGCGTCAACGCCGCGATATTGACGAGGATGGCGGCGGCAATCCCCAGGACGTAAATCGCTTCGATTCATCGCCCGCGCCGATTCCTATTGCCCCGGCAGTCCGATAGCTCTCCGGCGAGCCTGGCATTCCAGTCAAGTCGCTGTGGGATCAGTCACATCCGCACGGCGTTGGCGAACAGCTCATCGCCCCATTCGTAGAGGGGCCGCTTGAAATCGGATTCGGTGTGGATGGCCTGTCCTTTGCGCTCGGTCCATTTCTTCCCGTAGGTCTCGAAGGGGAAGTGGCGGATGTAGTAGTCGCAGGTCTCCTCCCAATGATCGACCGAGAGCGACTTGCCGTAGTGCTGGCAGTGGAGGTCGATCTTGACGTTGCTCATGCCGCCTGGCGTCCGGCCATGGCCTTCGGCGAAGTGGATCGCCGGGCGATTCCGCCACAGCATCAGAATGTCCCTCTGCTCCGGGCCATAGAAGCGGCGGAAGTGGAGCAGCGGCTGATCGGGCCGGTAGGGCGCGCAATCCTCAGGCGTCATATAGGCGTCGAAGAGTTGGACGCGCACCGCATCGGAGGCGTCCGCCTCGAGGCTCGCGACGAAGCTCGGCAGGTCGCCGGTGACGCGCTCGTCGGGATCGAAGCAGAACATCCAGTCATGCGGCAGCTCGGCGCGCGCCATGTCGAGCAGAAGCCCGCGGTGCCTCCCCTCGGCGCGCTTGCGCGCCTCGATATCTGCCTCCCAGGACCGATTGGCGACGATCAGCGCGACCTTCGGATGCTTGCGCAGGATATCGACGGTCTCGTCGGTGCTGGCATCGTCGTAGGCGACGATGGCATCGACTTGGGTCGCGAGATAGTCGAGCGTGTCTGGCAGGATCAGGGCCTCGTTGCGGATGCGCGTCATGCCGACGATGAGATGCTTTCGCCCGAGCAGAGCCTCATTGCCCTTGATGATCCGCTCCGACTCGCGGAGCTGCCAGTTGGACGCGACCACCGTCATTTCGCGCGACCCCGCGCTCAAAATCCGAAACGTGCGAGCAGCGCCGCGATCCAGATCAGCGCCGCAAGCGCAATGGCGAAGAACACCGCCGCCGAGCCGAGATCCTTGGTCACGCGGATCGCTGCGTGCAATTCAGGCTGCACGTGATTGCACAGGCGCTCGATGGCGGTGTTGAGAAACTCGACCGCCAGCAGAAACAGCAGGCTGCCGATCAGCGCGACCCATGTCCACAAATTGGTCGCGATGAGAAAGGACAGCGGGACGGCGATGAATGCGATCGCGACTTCCTGCTTGATCGCGGCTTCGGTGCCGAGGCCTTCGCGCAAGCCCCCGACCGTATTCCACAATGCCGCCCAGATGCGGGCAATGCCGCCGCGGCCGGGTAGCGCAGCCTGCTCGCGCAGATGCTTGTACTCGGTACTCTCGGGTTGGCGCGGCGGCTTCATGGGCGAGCGCCTACGCGGCCGTCAGCCGCCGCAGCACGTCCTCCGCCACATCGAAATTGGCGTAGACCTGCTGCACGTCGTCCGACTCTTCCAGCGCGTCGATCATGCGCAAGAGCTTCTGCCCGGCCTCCTCGTCGATCGGCACCTCTAACTTCGGCCGCCACACGATCTGCACATTGCGCGGCTCGCCGAAGCGGGCCTCGAGCGCTTTCGCCACCTGATGCAGCTGATCCGGATTGCAGTAGACGACGTGTCCCTCATCGCTCGATTCGCAGTCGTCGGCGCCGGCGTCGATCGCCGCCACCAGCATCTGATCCGCAGTTGCCTTGGCGGCATCGAACTCAATGGCGCCGAGCTTGTCGAAATTGAAGGAAACGGCGCCGGTCTCGCCGAGGTTGCCGCCGAACTTGGTGAAGATCGAGCGCACCTCGCTCGCCGTGCGGTTGCGGTTGTCGGTGAGCGCCTCGACGATCACGCCGACGCCGCCGGCGCCGAAGCCCTCATAGCGCACCTTCTCGTAATTCGCCCAGCCGGCCTCCAGGCTCTTCTTGATGGCGCGCTC
>DATDLA010000036.1:0-7910 GCA_036519535.1 Methyloceanibacter sp. | reverse complement strand
GTGAAGATCACCGCCTGCCCGGTATTGAGCAGACCGAGCGAGCTGTAGGTCCTGATCGCCGCCCTCTCGTAGCGCGCCATGGAGGAATCGAAGCGGCGCGCCTCGTGATCCTCATTGCCGAAATATTTCACCGTCTCGTAGTTGAGCAGGCTGTCCACCGCCTTGGCGTGGGCCTCGGTGTCGGAATCGTTCATGTCGCGCCGGATGGCGATGCGCCGCTCGCTCGCCCAGAAGGTGAAGGCGACATAGAGACCGACGGTCGTGAGCACGACCAGCACATAGATCCAGCCGAAATAGTAAGCGACCAGGCCCGAGATCATGAGCAACTCGACCGCGGTCGGAATGGAGTTGAGCACCGCCATGCGCACGATGGTGTCGACGCCGGTCACGCCCCGCTCGATGACGCGGTTCAACCCACCGGTGCGGCGCTCCAGATGGAAGCGCAAGGACAGTTCGTGCAAATGGCGGAAGGTGCGGTTGGCAAGCTCGCGCACCGCGTGCTGGGCGACCACGGTGAACCATACGTCGCGGAACTGGGCGAACAGCACCATCATGACCCGACCGACGCCATAGGCGACGATGAGGAAGACGGGACTGGCGGCAAGCCCGATCGCGGTGATCTGTTTGCCCGTGGCCTCGCCGGTCAGGAGGTCGACTACCGATTTGTAGGCGATCGGCACCATGAGCGTGATGCCCTTGGCGATGATAAGCGCCACCAGGGCCATGACCACGCGCATGCGGAGATCGGGACGCCCGGCAGGCCAGATATAGGGGGCAAGCTCGCGCAGGACCGTGAGGTGTCCGGTACGCGCCTGCATCAGCGCGTCGCTCCTCGTTTGCGGCAGATCCTGCATGGAAACTTGTTTTACCCCTTGGCGTGCCCACGCGGCAAAAAAGGGGCAGCGTCGAAGCGCTACCCCCTAGCCTACCAAGCATATAGTACCGGGGTCAGGCGGCCTCAAGCAGGCGCTGCCGCAATGGCCGGCCCAGCGCGATCATCTGCCCGCAGGAATGTGGAATTTCTGCCTTGGGTAGATCCAATGCGGATTTTTGATCCTACGCTTGTTGTCGCGCACGATCGCCCGGTAGTGCCAGCCTCCGCCGTAATAGGCCTCAGCGATCTCCCACAGCGTGTCGCCCCGGCGCACCGTGTAGACCCTCGGTCGATGCTGCTTGCGCTGCGCGCGTTTCTCGGGCGCTGCCGCAGGCTTCGCCTCCTCGCCGGCCGCCACTTTTGATTCAGGCTCCGGCGCAGGCGTGGCCGCTTCGGGCGCGGGAGCTGCGAGCTGCGGGGCCGGTGTGGCGACCTGCTCCTCCTTCGGCGGTTCAGGCTTCTCCATCCGCATGATGCCGATCGAAGCGCTGCCGATGACGATGCCGGTTCCCTCCTCGATATTGTCGGCACGGAACTTGTGCTCGCCCGTCGCAAGTTTCCTCTCGGCCTCGAACACCCAGGTTCCGTCGCTGCCGACGCTCACCTCGCCGAGCGGCGTCTCGTCGAAATAGAGGAAGACGCGCGCGCCAGGCTCGCCGGTGCCGGAAAGCGAGACCTTTCCGGACTCTGCGCCAGTATCCTGGTAATCGACGCTCTTGAACACTACCGGCGCCTTTGTCGGCTCTGGCGGTTTCGCCTCACTGGGCCGCTCCGCCACGACCGGCGCTGAAGGTTCGGCCGGAGCTGCCTCAGGCTGACTGGGCTCCGGCTGAGGCGTCGCTGCCGCCCCTCCCTCCGGGTAAACCGGCTGAGGCTGGGAGGATGGCGGTTCGGCCGCGGCGGTCGCTGGCTGAGACGCACCTGCCTCTCCTTCCGGATAGACCGGCTGAGGCTGCGACGACAGATCTTGCGGCTCCGCCGTGGCAACGGAAGTGGACGGCGCAGGCGAAGCCGCCTCCTCCGGCGGACCATCCGGATAGACCGGTTCGGGGGGCGATGGCTGTCCCGCTTGGGCAACGGCAGGCGCGGCGGGGGCAGCTTCCGGCGCGGGCGATGCCTCTTGTGCGGCGGTTTCGGCCCCGGCAGGTCTCGGCTCCCGCCCGAGACGGAGCGACGCGCGCCCAGCCACCACGCCGGTCTTTGCGTCGTAGGTGTCGGCTCGGATGTTGTGCTTGCCCTCCCCGAGCTTCTTCTCGATCTCGAATGCCCAGGTGCCGTCGCCGCCGATCACCACCTCTCCGAGCGGCTGATCGTCAAAGAAGAACAGCACGCGCGCGTTCGGATCGCCGACGCCCGACATCGAGATCTTCCCGCTGTCCGTGCCGGTGTCCTGATAATCGAGCTTGCCAATTCTGACCGGCGGCTTCGGCCGCTCCGGCGGCGGAGCATTCTCGTCGGGAACCACCGGCTCGGGCTGCCCAGGGACGGCTTGCGGCGCCTCCGCGGTCTTTGGTTCCTCCGGAACGGCGGGTGCGGCTTCCCTGGTCGGCTCCGGCGCGGCCGGTTCCTTCTGCGCCACGACCGCCTCGCCCGGCTTGCTGACGGCGACTTGGACGGGTTGTTGCCCGGTCAGGGCCTGCGTCCCATCAGGTGAGGTCGCCCGGAGCGCAAGCGAATGGACCCCGGCGGCAAGCGGCTTGTCGAGCACGACGCTCCAGGCGCCTTCCTCATCGGCTTTGGTCTCGGCGATCTTGTTTCCGCCGCTCTCCAAGGTGATTGTCCAGCCTGGCTGGGCGCGGCCGGCAATCACGCCTTCGCCGGTCGGCTCGATGCGGACGACGTCGAAGCTCGGCACGGAAGTGGGCTTGGAGGGCGCCGTCTCCGCCGGTTGCGACTCTCCCGGCTTTGGTTGCTCACCAGGCTTCTCGCCCTCCGCCACCTTGTCCTCGACCCGAGGCGCGGCACCCTGATGCCGGTAGAGGTAAACGCCCGCCGCAGCGAGGGCGATCACGCCGATCACTGCCACCAACAACGCCACAAACCTGCTGCCCATCTCTCGCTCGATCCTCCGGCAAACGCCCCCCTTGTTGTCGCTGTCCAGCCGCCAGGACCCAAGGGCCGAGTCCTGCGCGCATGCTCATCGCGGCAACCTACATCCCCGGACAAGCCGCTGCCAATACGAACGGTGTAGGCTTCCTTGACGTTTGAAAGAAGCCAATGGCACATGGGTTCCATGCAAAGAGCAACTAACCTTCGGAATATCTGCGTCTATTGCGGCTCGGGCCCCGGCCAGAACAGAGCCTTCGCCGAGGCCGCGCGCGACTTTGGCCGCATCCTTGCCGCCGAGAGCATCGGTCTCGTCTATGGCGGAGGAAGCCTCGGGCTCATGGGAGAGACGGCCAGGTCGGTGATCCGCCATGGCGGTCGAGTCACCGGCATCATCCCCGCTTTCTTGAGCGCGCGTGAGCACATGCTGCTCGAAGCTCACGAATTGATTGTGGTCGAAAACATGCATCAGCGGAAGCATTTGATGTTCATGAAGTCGGACGCCTTCGTGGCGCTGCCTGGCGGTCTCGGCACATTGGAGGAGTTCGTCGAGCAGCTCACCTGGTCACAGCTCGAGCAGCATCAAAAGCCGATTGTGCTTGCCAATATCGACGGCTTCTGGGATCCGCTGCTGTCGCTGTTCGCGCGCATGCGGGAGGAAAGCTTCATCCGCCCCGGGCTCGAGCTTCACCTCGAAGTGGTCGATAAAGTCGACGCGATCATTCCTGCCATCACCCGCGCTCTTATTCCCCGCGACGAGACGGCGGAAGCCGAGGCCGAAGCCAAGGTCACTGCGAAGTTCTGATCACGCCTCTGGTCGTCGACGAGCCTCACCAAAGATACGGCACAAGCCGGTACGGCACCTTCTGAGAGTATTCCACATACCTTGGCAGCTCTTTCTTTAGGAGCCTCTCCTCGTCGAGGAGCCGCCATACGAGCACGGGCACGATGAAGAGAAGGACGCAGAGCCCCCACCACGAGCCGAGCGCAAGGGGCATGCCCACGAGCAAGACAAGAGCGCCGGCATACATTGGGTGGCGCACGATCGCGTACGGACCGGTCGATATGACTTTCTGCCCCTCGACGATTTGGATCGTCGAAGCGCTGTAGCTGTTTTCTTTGAGCACTAGAAAGGTGAGGAAGAATCCGAGCGCAACCAAGGCATCTCCTGCCAGGGCCACGTATGGAGGCACCTTCGACCATCCGAAGCGATGGTCGAAGGCAGGAATCATCAGCAGCGCAACAAATCCGGCCATGGCAAAGGACATGATGATTTTTTGGGTCTTCTCCTTTTCCGCGGCTGGTCCCACCTGCATGCGCCGCTCAAGAAGCTCCGGGTCCTTTAGCGCAAGGTATATGCCGATTGCGGACGATGCTCCCGTAAAGACAGCCACAAAGACCCAAGCCTGCCAATAGCCGAGCGTCCCGGCGGGCACGAACAGAAGCGCCGCCATCGCAATGGCCCCGAGCACCGTCGATCGAAATGCACGAATGTCTAGACTGTTCATCCCTCAGGGCGCCGCCGCGCCGTCGCGGATCAGCTTATAATTGATCGAGTCGAGCAGCGCCTCGAAGGAGGCATCGACGATGTTCGGGGACACGCCGACGGTGAACCAGCGGTTCCCCTCCCCGTCCCGGCTCTCGATCAAAACCCGCGTCACGGCATCGGTGCCGCCCGTGAGGATACGCACCTTGTAGTCCACGAGCTCGAGATCGGAGATATAGCCCTGATAGCGGCCGAGGTCCTTCCTGAGCGCTGTGTCGAGCGCGTTCACAGGACCGTTGCCCTCGCCCACCGAGAGCATGGTCTCGCCGTCGATGCGCACCTTCACCGTCGCCTCCGACACGGTGACGAGGTCGCCGTCCGCATTGTGCCGGCGCTCGACCATGACGCGGAACGAGTCGACATCGAAGAACTGCGGCACATTGCCGAGCATGCGGCGAGCGAGCAGCTCGAAAGATGCCTCCGCCGCCTCATAGGTATAGCCATTGGCCTCACGCTCCTTCACCTCGTCGAGCAACCTGCCGATGCGCGGGTCGCTCTTGGGAACGGCGATGCCGATGCGGTCGAGCTCGGCGAGAATGTTGGAGCGGCCGCCCTGGTCGGAGACGAGCAGTCTGCGCCGGTTGCCAACCGCGTCCGGCGGCACGTGCTCATAGGTGCGCGGGTCTTTCTGCACGGCCGAGACATGGATGCCGCCTTTATGGGCAAAGGCCGACTCGCCGACATACGGCGCGCGGCGGTTCGGCGCGCGATTGAGGAGCTCATCAAGAATGCGCGAGGCGTGGGTGAGCGTGCGCAGCTTCTCCGGCGTCACGCCCGTCTCGAAGCGATCGGCATAATCAGCCTTCAGCAGCAGCGTCGGGATGATCGAGGTGAGGTTGGCGTTGCCGCAACGCTCGCCAAGTCCATTCAGCGTGCCCTGGATCTGGCGGGCACCGGCGCGTACCGCGGCGAGCGAATTGGCCACGCCATTGTCGGTGTCGTTATGCACGTGGATGCCGACGTGATCGCCGGGGATGTGCTGCACCAATTCGGTGACGATCCTCTCGATTTCCTCAGGCAGCGTGCCGCCATTGGTGTCGCAGAGCACCACCCAACGGGCGCCGGCTTCGTAGGCGGCGTTGGCGCAGTGAAGCGCGTAATCGGGATTCGCCTTGTAGCCATCGAAGAAATGCTCGCAGTCGAGCAGCGCCTCGCGCCCCGTGGCGACGACGGCTGCCACCGACTCAGCTATGCCTTGCAGGTTCTCCTCGAGGCTGATGCCGAGCGCCACATCGACATGGAAGTCCCAGGTTTTGGCAACGAGGCAGATGGCCGGCGCCTTCGCGGCAAGCACCGCCTGGAAGCCTGGATCGTTCGAGATCGAGCGGCCAGGCCGCTTGGTCATGCCGAAGGCGGTGAGCTTGGCCAAGCCGAGCTTCTGCGGTGCCGCGAACAGCTTGGTGTCGGTGGGATTGGCGCCTGGGTATCCCGCCTCGATATAGTCGACACCCAGCACGTCGAGCTGTTGCGCGATCAGCCCCTTGTCCTCGAGCGAGAAGTCGACGCCCTGGGTCTGCGCGCCGTCCCTGAGCGTCATGTCGTAGAGATGGAGCGGCTCGCGGGTCATCGCGCCACCTCGCACACCTCACCCTGAGGAGGCGCGGAACGCGCCGTCTCGAAGGGTGAGTTTTTTGCTCCATGCTTCGAGACGAGTCCTTGCGGACGCTCCTCAGCATGAGGCCGTAAGGTGTTGGAAGGACTCATCGGGCGACCTCCCAGGTGGTGACCAGCTCGCCGGTCTTGGGATCCTTGGCGTCCTTCAACTCGATGCCCATGGCGGCAAGCTCATCGCGGATGCGATCGGCCTCCTTGAAGTCTTTGGCTTTGCGCGCGGCGTTGCGGGCGTTGACGAGTTCATCAACCCGAATCCCGTCTCCAACCACCCGGGTCCGCGATGCACCGCGAGCCTCCATCCTGGCGGATGCGACTCTTCCGACGGCTTTCCGGTCGCCTGAGAAGCCGAGGATGCCTAGAGCGGCGCGAAGCTCGCCCCATTTGCCCGCACTGTGCAATTCATGCATCGCAGCGATCGCCTTCGGTGTGTTCAAATCATCGGAGAGCGCATCCAGCACATGACCGGGCACGCCACCGGTCACATCATCCTTGCGCTTAAGCTCGCCATACCACTCCCAGAGCGTCTTGTGTGCCTCGTCGAGCCCGACCAACGTCCAGTCGAGCGGCTGCCGGTAATGGGTGCGGAGCATGTTGAAGCGAAGAGCTTCGCCAGGCCAGGAATAGCCCTGCCACCCCGTGAGCAGCTCATGGATGGTGACGAAGTTGCCGAGGCTCTTCGCCATCTTCTCACCCTCCACCTGGAGGAAGCCGTTATGCAGCCAGTAATTGGCCATCACCGGCGTATGGAACGCGCAGCGCGATTGCGCGATCTCGTTCTCATGATGCGGGAAGACGAGGTCGATGCCGCCGCCATGAATGTCGAAGGTCTCGCCGAGATGCTTCCACGACATGGCCGAGCACTCGATATGCCAGCCTGGACGCCCAGGCACCGCGATGCCTGCGGGCGAAGGCCAGGACGGCTCGCCGGGCTTCGACGGCTTCCACAGCACGAAATCCATCGGGTCGCGCTTGTACGGCGCCACCTCGACGCGGGCGCCGGCGATCATCTCGTCAAGCGATCGGCCAGACAGCTTTCCGTAGTCTGGCATCGCCGCGACATCGAAGAGCACATGGTCCTCGGCGACATAGGCGCAGCCATTCGCGACGAGCCCGTCGATCATCTCTTTCATCGCGGCGATATGCTCCGTCGCCCGCGGCTCGACGGTGGGAGGCAGGCAGCCGAGCGCGGCGACATCCTCATGGAACTGCTTCTCGGTCTTCTCGGTGACGCGACGGATCGCCTCGTTCAGCGGCAGGTCCGGATATTCCTCCGCCGCCCGCGCATTGATCTTGTCGTCGACGTCGGTGATGTTGCGCACATAGGTGACGTGCTCTGGCCCGAAAGTGTGCCGCAACAGGCGGAACAGCACGTCGAACACGATGACGGGGCGCGCATTGCCGATATGGGCGAAGTCGTAGACCGTCGGCCCGCACACATACATGCGGACGTTGCCCGCATCTATGGGCTGAAACGGCTCCTTCTTGCGGTTCAGCGTGTTGTAGAGCCTGAGCGCCACCAATAGCCTCTTTGCCTTACGGCCGGCCGGCGTTCGGTTCTTTTACGGAGGTGAAAGGTAAGGGAAGAACGACCGGCCAGCTCTTTGCTAGACCGGAATAATGCCGCAGGAAATGATAAGGATGCGTTCTGCTTGCGCCATGATGGCTCGCTTATGGCCGCAAACATTAACCGCGTCAAGCAGCCCATCTTATTCATGCCGCATTGACCCCTAAGCTTGGGCGGGCATAATGCGGACGGCCTAAGGCCCGGGCCGGAACGGCCTTTCGGGGGTCGCCATCAGTCGGAAACGCCAAGACTTGAACGCCCGTCAC
>DATDLA010000035.1:0-2728 GCA_036519535.1 Methyloceanibacter sp. | reverse complement strand
CGCTGCCAACGGAGACGGCAATCCGGCCTCGACCGCCGCTTCAACCTGTCGCAAAGCCGAGGTGAACCCGGTCACCGGCCATGTTCTGTGCATCGATCCGCTTGGCGCGCCGGTCGATCCACCTCCCACCGCCTCCGAGGTTCCGTGCAAGCCTGATGCGCGAACCGACCAGGCCTGGACTTGGGGGCCGAACTGCAAGTCTTATACGGAGTAGCGTGGGTCCCGCTCAGCCCGCCAGCGCATTCTGAATCAGCGCCCTGGTCTCGGGGATTCCGTAAAGCTCGACGAAGGAGCCGAAGCGTGGCCCTTGCGTCTGGCCGAGCAGCACTTCGTAGAGCGCGGAGAACCAGGCGCGCAGCGGCTCGAAGCCATGCTCCTTGCCGACGGCATAGACCACGGCCTGAATCTCTTCCGACAGCACGCCGGACGGTAGCTGGCCAAGCCGCGCCTCGAGATCGAGCAGCGCCGCCCGCTCGCGCTTGTCCGGCGCGCGGTAGCTCTTCGCCGGCTTCACGAAGTCATGGAAGTAGCGGATGGCGTAGCCGACGAGCTGATCGAGCAGCGGATGGTCTTGCGGTGTCGCGTCAGGCGCGTAACGGCGGATGAAGCCCCACAACACCTCCTTGTCCTCGGAGTTCGACGCCGAAGCGAGGTTGAGCAGAAGCGCAAAGCTGATGGGAAGCTCGGCCTTTGGCGGCTCACCCGAATGGATGTGCCACACCGGGTTCATGAGCTTCGCGGCCTGCTCCTCTTTCGGATAGGCCGCGAGATGCCCGACATATTCGTCGACGGCACGCGGGATCACGTCGAAATAGAGCCGCTTCGCCTTGCGCGGGCTCTGATACATGTAAAGGCTCAGGCTCTCGGGGCTCGCATAAGCGAGCCACTCGTCGATGGTGAGGCCGTTGCCGCGCGACTTGGATATCTTCTCGCCCTTTTCGTCGAGGAACAGCTCGTAGATGAAACCTTCCGGCTGCTGCGCGCCGAGGATGCGGCAGATGTGACCGGCCAGGCGCACCGAGTCGATCAGGTCCTTCCCCGCCATCTCGTAATCGACGCCGAGCGCCGCCCAGCGCATCGCCCAGTCTGCCTTCCATTGCAGCTTGCAATGACCGCTCGTGACCGGAACCTGCGTGAGCCTTCCGGTCACCGGCTCCTTGTAGAAGATGGTCCCTGAGGCCGTGTCGCGATCGATGATCGGCACCTGCAGCACCTGGCCGGTGACGGACGAGATCGGCAGGAAGGGGCTGTAGGTGGCGCGCCGTTCAGGCCCGAGCGTCGGCAGGATCACGTCGCGGATCGCGTCGTAATGCTGAAGCACCTTGAGCAGCGTCTTGTCGAAGCGCCCGGTGGTGTAGCACTCGGTGGCGGAGAGAAACTCGTAATCGAAACCGAAGGTGTCGAGAAAGGCTCTGAGCCGCGCGTTGTTGTGGTGACCGAAGCTCGAATGGTCGCCGAACGGGTCGGGAATCTGCGTGAGCGGCTTGCCGAGATGCTCAGCCACCATCTCCTTGTTGGGGATGTTGCCCGGCACTTTGCGTAAGCCGTCCATGTCGTCGGAGAAGCAGATCAGCCGCGTCGGGATCTTGTCCTCGGTAAGCACGCGGAAGGCGTGGCGCACCATGGTGGTGCGGGCGACCTCGCCGAAGGTGCCGATATGGGGCAGGCCCGAGGGGCCATAACCGGTCTCGAAGATGATGGCGCCGGTCGGCTTCGGGATCCGCTTCAGCCGGCTCAGGACCTTGCGCGCCTCCTCGAAGGGCCACGCCTTGCTCACATGGGCATGGGCCAACAGCTCCGAGTTGATCTCGATCTTGGGGCGCCCCGCCTTCTTGCTCCCACGCGCGCCGAGCTCGGCCAGCGGGATGCTCGCTTCCTCCTGGGGTTCTGACTTGCCGCGCTTGGGCTTTGCCGGCTTGGCCCCCGGCGTCTTGGCGCGAGGCGTCTTCTTCTTGGTGGGGGCGGACATGGCAGATGCAGGTTTGGAACTCATGACGAAGTATCTTCCGACAAATTTCACAGATTTGTTAAGCGTGCAATCTTCTCAATAAAATCAATGACACTCACACCGAGTTGGCACCGGATTGGCACCGGGCTAGTTGAGCGCCCGCCGCAACATCGCCCGTGGGCGACTAGCGCGTGTACTCATAAATCCGGAAGCCGTCGAAGTTAGATATCTAGGTTCACGGCGTTGCGAAACAGGTGGGCCCCGGTGCGTAAAGCATCGCGGGGCCCTTTTGTGTCTCGCCTCGGCGGAGGATTTGGCTCCTCCCCTTGCGAACGATGTCTGGACTTCAGCAGCTCATTTTCAAGACCCTCTCGCGCCTAGCCAGTGCGCGTCTGAGTCTCGACACGATTTCGATTTGTCGGCGGTGCAGATCAGCGGGCTGCCTGGCAACGATCGACCCTTGACCCACACCGTGACCTTGCGCCTGGCAAGGTCATTCGGTCTTGCCCGGTGGCGTCATAGATCTCCACACCCAAGATTATCCAGCGGACACCATGTCCGCGTCGGCTGCTCGCTACCTTACACATGAGGAGCCTGCTGCTCCCGGGAGCCGCGCGCTCCTTAATCGGCAGTGCAGCCCTCGAAATATAGTACGCGAGCCGGATCGGCGCCAGGTGCCTATGGAGGGTCGCCGACATAACGGCCGTTTCGCGTCATGTCCGCTTTTCCCCCATAGCGGTCATTCGTCTGTGCGGGCGGGATGTCCGCTAAGTGCCACTA
>DATDLA010000034.1:0-5783 GCA_036519535.1 Methyloceanibacter sp. | reverse complement strand
GGCCTGTCGGGCAAGCTCGCCGATTGCTCGGAGCGTGATCCACAGTACCGCGAGCTGTTCCTGGTCGAGGGCGACTCGGCCGGCGGCAGCGCCAAGCAGGCGCGCGACCGCGCCTTCCAGGCCGTGCTGCCCTTGCGCGGCAAGATCCTCAATGTCGAGCGGGCGCGCTTCGACAAGATGCTGTCGAGCCAGGAAATCGGCACGCTGATCACGGCGCTCGGCACCGGCATCGGCCGCGATGAGTTCGACCTTTCCAAGCTCCGCTACCACAAGGTCATCATCATGACCGACGCCGACGTTGACGGCGCCCATATCCGCACGCTGCTGCTCACCTTCTTCTACCGGCAGATGCCGCAGCTCGTGGAAGCCGGGAACCTCTTCATCGCCCAGCCGCCGCTCTACAAGGTGAAGCGCGGAAGCCAAGAGCGCTACCTCAAGGACGAGAAGTCGCTCGAAGACTATCTCATTTCCGAGGGCCTCGAAGACACCGTGCTCGTGACCGGCGACAAGGCTATCCGCGCCGGCGGCGACTTGCGCGACATCGTGGAGACCGCGCGCAGGATCGCCGGCATTCTCAAAGGCCTGCATTCGCGCTATCCGCGCTTCGTCATCGAGCAGGCGGCGATTGCCGGCGCGCTTTCGCCCAAGATGCTGAAAGATGCGAAGCAGGCGCAAGGAGCAGCCGCCTATATCGCCAAGCGTCTCGATGCGCTCGCCGAGGACACCGAGCGCGGCTGGCATGGCGAGGCGCTGCCTGAAGGCGGGTTGCGCTTCTGGCGCGAGCTCAGAGGCGTGATGGAATCCCATCTGGTCGACGGACCGTTCATCGCTTCTGCCGATGCGCTCAAGCTCGACCAGTTTGCCGAGCACCTTCAGGAAGTCTATGCCCGGCCGGCGACGCTCAAGCGCAAGGATATTTCCATCGTCGTGCACGGGCCGTCGGAGCTGCTCGAGGCGGTGATGGCGGCAGGCCGCAAGGGCCTCACGCTGCAGCGCTACAAGGGTCTCGGCGAGATGAACCCGGAGCAGCTGTGGGAAACCACCCTCGACCTCGAATCGCGCACGATCCTGCAAGTGAAGGTGGGCGAGCTTGACGAGGCAAACGAGATTTTCTCCCAGCTGATGGGCGACGAAGTGGAACCGCGCCGCGAATTCATCCAGACCCACGCGCTGCAGGTGGCCAACTTGGATGTGTGAGCCGCCTTCCCTCCCTTAACCCGGGGTCAATCCGGAACGCTTAGCCTCTAGGCGCCAAGATTCGTGGGGGCGCGTCCCCCGCGATCGCGGGCGTTTGGGGCAAGCAAACCATGGCGGCGCGGCGGAAGCCCAAGCCAGCGGCGAAGGCGGCAAAGGGGAAAGAGCGCGTCGAACCGCATTTCGGCGGAGCCAAGCGCGCGCCCACGCGGAAGCCTCGCAAAGCCTCGGCGCAGAAAGGCACGGATCGGCCCTTCCGGCGCGCCGCACTCCGCGTCCTCTTCGTCGCCTGTGCCTGGGTGGTGCTCGTGCTCGGAGGGGCGTTCCTCTATTTCGTCGCCCGCCTTCCCGATCCGATCCTGCTCACCCTCGACGACCGGCCGCCAAACCTCACCATCCTTGCCTCCGACGGCACCGTGCTCGCCGAGCGCGGGCTCAGGCGCGGCTATGTTCGCCTCGACCGGCTGCCGCCTTATCTGCCCCGCGCGGTGATCGCCACCGAAGACCGCCGCTTCTACAACCACCTCGGCGTCGATCCGGTCGGCCTCGTCCGCGCCGGGTTCCGCAATCTCGCTGCGGGCAGCGTGGTCCAGGGCGGCTCGACCATCACCCAGCAGCTCGCCAAGAATCTGTTCCTCTCTCCCGACCGCACCATGGCGCGCAAGCTCGAAGAGGCGATCTACGCCATCTGGCTCGAGCGGCGCTTCACCAAGGACGAGATCCTCGAGCTCTATCTCAACCGCGTCTATTTCGGCGGCGGCACCTATGGCGTGGAGGCGGCGGCGCGGCGCTATTTCGGGCGCTCGGCGCGGTCCGTGACCTTGACACAAGCAGCACTTCTTGCCGGCCTGTTGAAGGCGCCCTCGCGCTACGCACCGACGCGCAATGTCGAGCTCGCCACCACCCGCGTCGACGTGGTGCTCGACAATATGGTCGAGTCCGGATTCCTCACCAGCGCGGAGGCAGAGGCCGCCGCCGGAGAGCCCTTAAGGCTGCGCACCTTCAGCGACGAGACAGGATATCCTTATGCCGTCGACTGGGTGGCGGAGACCTTGCCGGAGGTGGTCGGCAACACCGAAGGCGATCTGGTCGTCGAGACCACCATCGATGCTGGACTTCAGCGCGCGGCGCAATTGACGCTGCGCCAGACGCTCGATGCGGAAGGCAAAGCCCTAGACGTGAGCGAAGGCGCCGTGGTGGTGCTCGATACCAGCGGCGGGATCAAGGCGCTGATCGGCGGCCGCTCCTACTACTCGAGCCCCTTCGACCGGGCGGTGAAGGCGCTCCGCCAGCCCGGCTCAGCCTTCAAGCCCTTCGTCTATCTCACCGCGCTCGAAAGCGGCTATACGCCCGACTCGATCGCCGATGACGCGCCGGTCGCCGTCGACGGCTGGTCGCCAAGGAACCACAGCGGCACCTATCGGGGCGCGGTGACGCTGCGCGACAGCTTCGCCCAGTCCATCAACACCGTCGCGGTGAAGCTTGCCGACGATGTCGGCCGCGGCAACGTGGTCAGCACGGCGCGGCGGCTCGGCATTCGTTCGGAGCTGCACGACCGCCCGTCGCTCGCGCTCGGCACCGCCGAGGTGACCCCGCTCGAGCTCGTCGCCGCCTACGTGCCGTTCGCCAATGGCGGCGAGGGTATCACCCCGCATATCATCGCCCGCGTGCGCAACGGCGAGGGCAAGCTGCTCTACGAGTACAAGGGCGCGAAACTTGGCCGGGTCGTCGATGGCACCTATGTCGCGGAAATGAACGACATGATGAACGCGACGCTGGTCAGCGGCACCGGCAGGCAGGCGGCGCTGCCAGACCGGATCGCCGGCGGCAAGACCGGCACCAGCCAAAGCTCGCGCGACGCCTGGTTCGTGGGCTACACCGCCCACTATGTCGGCGGCGTTTGGGTGGGCAATGACGACGGCTCGAAGATGCGCAACGTGACCGGCGGCACGCTCCCGGCGCATATCTGGCATGACATCATGGTCTACGCGCATGAGGGAAAGCAGCCCCTGGCGCTCCCCGGCACGCGCTCGCAATGGCTCGAGGAGGCGTCGTCGCGCTGGCCTGCTCCGGCAGAGAAGACCAACGCGCCTCTCTACCGCCGCATGCTCGACCTTCTCTCCGGCGGCTAGCTCAGCGAGACCGATGGCACTTAACCTCTCCCCTCGGGGGAGAGGTCGCACCTTCGCGCCTTGTGAAAGTGCGGGTGAGGGGGACACGGAGCCTTACGCTAAGCGTTCGACCCCCTCACCCCCAACCCTCTCCCCACAGGGGGAGAGGGGATTTACTCGATGGTGCGCATCGGCGAGCGCCCGTGCGCGGACGGCAGCATGCCTTCCGAGCCGTAGCGGTGCAGGCTCGCGCCGTGCTTGCGCAGCCACGACCTCGCCTCCTCGTGGCGCGGCATGGTGCGCTCGACCAAGTTCCAGAATCGCTGCCCGTGATTCATATGCCCGAGATGGGCGACCTCGTGCGCCGCGAGATAATCGAGCACGAAGGGAGGCGCGAGCACGAGCCGCCAAGAGAAGGACAGCGCACCGGTGGTCGAGCATGATCCCCACCGCGTGGTCTGATCGCGGACGAAGATGCGGGCCGGCATGAGACCGAGCCGGTTCGCATGCACGTCGACGCGCGCTTTCAAATCCAGATGCGCCTGCCGCTTCAGCCAGTCGAGCATGCGCCGCGGCGCGTACTCCGGCTCGCCAGCGACGATGAGGCGCGGCAATCTGCGGATCGGCAGCCTCGCCCCTTGCGGCCAGGCCGGCGCGGCCTTGGCGTCCTCGGCAGCTTCCATCCACACCACGCCACGGCGGCGCACCGCGCCGGCAAAGCGAAGCTGGTGGGCGAAACCGCGCAAGGGCACGATGGCGCCGTGGGTGAAGGGCACGGGCTCCGACAGTCCGGCGACGCGCTCTTTGAGCCAATCGAGATGGCGCGACAGAAATTCATCGGCCTCGGCGAAGCTCGAATAGACCGGCATGGTCAGAATGGCCCCGCGGCGGGCTTCGCTCACCTGCAGGCTGAAGCGCCGCGCGCGTGAGCTGCGGCGCAATAGGAGGGGAAGACCTAACCCCTTAACCTTAACTTCGATGGTTTCGCCGTTACCGGGCCTCAGCCGCCTAAGCATGACACATACGCTCCCTGCGCCGACCGATTTGAGCCTCGATTCGGCGAAGCTACGATAGCACAGGCGTCAAGAAAGGCGGTGCCTAAGCTTTAGGACTTTCGGCTGAACGACCGTGCCAGGAGCCCTCTACGCCTCTGATTGGCGGCGATGAAGTTATTGATTTTTGGCACGATTTCGGCGCGGAAGCGGGAGCCGTTGAACACACCATAGTGACCGGCTCCAGGCTGCAGGTGATGTTGCCGCATGGAGCTCGGAAGGCTCGTGCACAGATTATGTGCAGCGAAGGTCTGGTCGATCCCCGAGATATCGTCCTTCTCGCCTTCCACCGTCATAAGCGCCGCCCGGCGGATGGAATCGGGCTCGACCCGGCGGTTACGATGGATCATCTCCCCTTTGGGCAGAGCATGCCGGAGAAAGACCGTGTCGATAGTCTGCAAGTAGTACTCGGCGGTGAGATCCATGACGGCAAGAAACTCGTCATAAAACTCGCGATGCTTGTCGGCCGAGTCGCCGTCGCCTCTGACTAGATTTTGGAACAGCTCACGATGGGCGGTGATATGCCGGTCGAGATTCATGCCCATGAACCCGCTCAACTGCAGAAAGCCCGGATAAACGTGCCGCATCATCCCTTTATGCGGCCACGGAACCTGGGTGATGACGTTCCGCTCGAACCACTCGATGCTGCGTCCATCGGCAAAGCGGTTGACCGCCGTGGGGTTCACGCGCGCGTCGATGGGGCCGGCCATGAGGATCATGGAACGCGGGACGGAGCGATCACGCTCAGCCTCGAGCAGCGATACCGCGGCGAACACCGGCACGGTCGGCTGACAGACCGCCATCACATGCACGTCGCCTTGGAAATACCTTATAAAGTCAATGACATAGTCGATGTAGTCATCGAGGTCGAAGGGCCCTGCGGCCCGTGGGACGCGCCGCGCATCCCGCCATTCGGTAACGTAGACCTCGTGATGGGGGAGCATGTCACGCACGGTGCCGCGCAACAGCGTGGGAAAGTGGCCTGCCATGGGCGCCACGATCAAGAGCTTAGAGTCCTTCCGGCGCCGCGCAAGGGGGATGTCCCGCTCGAAATAGACGAGATTGCAGAAAGGCTTAGCGATGATCCGGCGTGGCCTCACGGCGACCTCGAGGCCATCCACAGTGGTGGTGGGGATGTCCCAGGCGGGCTTGCGATACCGCCGCGTGGTGCGCTCGAACAGCTCGAGCGCAGCGGCAGCGCCACGGCCGAGCGGCGTGTGCGAGGCAGGGTTCAGCGGATTGCGGAACAAGAGCCTGTAGGCTTCGGCCGCCGCCCGCGCCGGGCTCAACGCGGCCTGATTGAGTTCGTACAGATGGTAAAGCATGGATCGACCTCCCGCTCTTACTCAGGGTGCAGCGTTTGATGCTGCATTGCAAACTGAAATGGTGATTCTATGTTGCGCCGCAATGACAAAAGGCCGCGCCG